>CAZGNH010000064.1:0-4492 GCA_964527025.1 uncultured Chthoniobacterales bacterium
CGTAGGCCTGCAGGTTGCCGATCTGCAGGAACCGCAACACAAACCCGCAGGCCCACGCCAGCTTGCCGGGCACCTGCACCAGAAGCAAATCCACCACCCACCGGTCCGCCCAGCCCGCCACCCACGCCGTGCCGTCCTGGACGGTGTCAACCACCCGCTGGTAGAAGCCGTCGATGTAAAACCGGTTGGCAAAGAGCGGGATCAAAATGGGGTCTTTGACCGCCCCGGCATAAAGTTTCCACGCGGCAAGGACACCCAGCACAAAGAGCCCCTTGAGAATCCACTCCGCGGAATGCGAGGGGTTTTCCGGATGGGGCAAGTCCCCGAAGAAGAAATGCGACACAGGCGGGTAACCGGCCCCGATGGCCGCCACGGCCAGAATCACCATGGGCACGAGCATCACACGCGGTGACTCGTGCGCCTTTTTGGCCGCCTCCCCGCGCGGTGCCCCGACAAACACCACAAAAAACAACCGCGCAATGTAAAAGGCCGTCAGCCCCGCCGTCGCAACCGCAATCCAACCGAGAAGCGGTTGCTTCCCAATCGCAAAGAGAATGATCAAATCCTTGCTGTAGTAACCACTCGTCCACGGACACCCGGAAAGGGCCAACGCCCCGGCAATAATGCAGAAAAAGGTGACGATCATTTTGTTTTTGATCGCGCCCATTTTCCAGATGTTCTGCTCGTGGTGCATGCCGACGATGACCGATCCCGCGCAGAGGAACAGGAGGCATTTGAAGCACGCGTGGGTGAAGAGGTGGAAGATGGCGGGGTCGGCGGAGGGGGCCGTTCCAATGCCGAGGACCATGTAGCCGAGCTGTGAGATGGTCGAGTAAGCGAGGATGCGCTTGATGTCGTTTTGCTGGGCGGCCATGAGTGCCGCCACGAAACACGTGATGCCGCCAACCCATGCGATGACGACAAGGGCCGTTTCGGAGAGCGCGAGCACCGGATACATGCGCGCAAGCAGGAAGACACCCGCGGCGACCATCGTCGCCGCATGCAGCAGGGAGGAAACCGGTGTCGGGCCCTCCATCGAGTTGGGCAACCACACATGCAAAGGCAACTGGGCCGACTTCCCAATCGTGCCGCAAAAGACCAGCAAACACGCCACCGTGAACATCACCCCCTCCGCAAAACTCCCCGCCCCCTCCTCAATCCCGTCAAAGAACACGGTTCCGGTCGCCAGCCAGAAAAACAAAATCCCCAGTAAAAACCCAAAATCACCGACGCGGTTCACCAAAAAAGCCTGCTTGCCCGCCTCCGCCGCCGCATCCCTCGAGTAGTAGTGGCCGATCAAAATGTAACTGCTCACCCCGACGAGCTCCCAAAAAATGAACATCATCACGAGGTTGTCGGCCATCACAATGCCCAGCATCGAAAATAAAAACAGACACAACCCCGCAAAATAACGCCAATACCCCTCCTCGCGCGCCATATACCCGAGCGAATACACAAACACCAACGACGCAATCGAGGTCACAAGCACCATCATCACCCGGCTCAACGCATCGAGCTTGAGCCCGATCCCCACCTCGAACACGCCCGGAAAATCCAGCCACATCAGCCTCCCGGCCTCACCAGGCGAACCACCCAAAAAAATCGCCCAGCTCAGCACCGCGACGAGAAGAACCGCGCCCACCGCCATCCCCGCACTCAGCAGCCTCGAATGACGCCCCACAACCAGAATCACCGCCGCCGCCACCAGCGGCGCAAACAACACAACCCATGCCGACGACGCCGTGCCCATGCGCGCTAAAATTTCATCGCGTCGAGGTCTTCGACGTGAACGGTTTGACGCGTGCGGAAAAGGGCCACGATGATCGCAAGCCCGACGGCCACCTCGGCCGCCGCAACGGTGATGATGAAAAACACAAAGGTCTGCGCCCCAAAGGCCGGGTAACCGTCAACGGTCAGGTGAAACCTCGAAAACGCAACCAGCGACAGATTGGCCGCGTTGAGCATGAGCTCAAGGCCCATGAAAATGATGAGCAGATTGCGCCGCAGGAGCACCCCCGCAAGGCCGAGCGCAAAGAGGAGTCCGCTCACCAGCAGGTAATTGGCAAGGGTGGCGGTCATTTGAGCTGCCTCCGGCTGAGCATGACGACTCCCACGGTCGCGACAAGAAGGAGGACGGCAATCATCTGGAAGGGGATCCAGAAATCACGGAAGAGAACGAACCCGATGGCCGCGACGTCGTTGACCGGAGGAACCGCCATCGCCGGCTTCCCCATGGCAAGCCGCGGGTCGGACCCGATCACATGGACAAGCACGTTCACAAACCCGAAAATCACCAGACCCCCTCCGACCCACGCGGACAAATTCAAACGCCGCGTCCCTTCCCCCTTCAAATCCAACAGCATGATGATGAACAAAAACAGCACCATCACCGCCCCCGCATACACAAGCACCTGGATCACCGCTATAAAGTAGGCGTCCAAGGTCACCAACACCGCCGCCAGCCAGATGAAACACAACACAAGACTCATCGCAGCCGACACCGGGTTGCGCAAAAACACGGTCAGGCCCCCGAAAAGGAGCATCATCACCGCAAAAATCCAGAAGAGCGCAAGCTGCATGGCGAACCGCGGTTTTACCAACCGCCCGGCGGCAAGGCTACTTTTTTTCGTTCCACTTGAAAACCAGCCCCTCCATCACACCACCGAGTTCGTAGAGCTTTTCCTTGTCGTGGACCATTTCTGCCCGGCTCAGGCCGGTGATCGAGTAGTCCTTGCGCAGGAAAATGGCCTGCTCGGGGCATACCTCCTCGCACAGCCCGCAGTAAATGCAGCGGATCATGTCGATGTCGAACTCCCTCGGGCGCTTCTCGACCTTGGCCCATGGGTCGCCCGGGGGGATTTCCTCGGGCACAATTGTGATGGCCCGCGGCGGACATATGAATTCGCAGAGCTGGCAGGCCACACAGCGCTCCTTGCCGTGCTCGTCTTTGACAAGGGTCGGTGCGCCCCGGTAGTGGTCGGGCAGGTTTTCGTCCCACCGCTGCTCGGGATACTGCATGGTCACCTTTTTCCTGCCGGTCAGGGAGGTCAGGATGTGTTTGAAGGTGATGGCGAGGCCGGCGACGATCGCCGGCAGGTAGAGCCTCTCGGCGAGGGTCAATTTCGGTCTTGGAACGACGGTTGCCATGGGAACTATCTGCACCAACTGCGTGCGCGCGTCCAGCCCGGAAGAAAAAAAGTCCGGCAAAACCCGGTCACTCGGCGGCGGTCCAGACGCCTCCGAAGCGGTCGGTGCGCCACCGGTTGGAATCGGAAATTTTTCTGAAGTCGGCGTTGGTGCGGGTGACGGTCACAGCGTAGCGTCCCTCGGATGTATCAAGGTTCGCGGACGAGGAGGCCGATGAGTCGGTGAAGGAGATCGTTCCCGCGGTGGCTTCGTAGCGCCCGCGGAAGGACGGGACCGTCCGGTCCCGCTCGGCATAAACCAGGTAGGTGCCACCGGGCAGGATCCGCAACTCGATGGATTCCTCGCCCCGCAACGCCGCCTTGCGCCACGCGCCCACAAACATCGGCCATTCGGGATACTCGATCTCGTCGATCTTCCAGCGCCCGTCCTCGAGCTTCCAAATCACCTCGATCCGTCCGTCAATCGAGAACCGCGCGGGAGCAGACAAATGCACCCGGCTGCGCGTCTTGGCCCCGAGCGCATTCGCGTAGAGCACCTCGGTCCCGGAAACCACCATCGTAAAAGGCTCGGCCAACATCGCACGGAGGTACCCGTCGGGATTTCCCGGCCTCGGCATCGCCGGCGAACGCAGCCTCGCTCCCTCCGCAAAATGGCTCCGGATTGCATCGAGATCACGCCGCCCGTGCGCCGCCGCAAATTCCGCCAACACCTGCCCAACCGGTTTCGCAGGGGGAGCCACCTGCACCGGCTCGCGCGTTCCACAACACCCCCACAACACACCCAGCGCAACAAGTGCCGCGACCCCCACGACAAGCCGCAGGGCCGACCCTCGTGGCATTCCACCGCACATCCGGGCCATCAAGGCTCCACGGAGGGACGGAAAGGAGCCATCGACGCCGTCTTCGGCGGCTGGGTCAGACTCATCTCGATGAACTCCTGGTTGATCGGCGCAATCAGGCTGTAACCGCCCTTCCCATTGGGCAACATCGGGGTCCCCCACCGGTTCCGACAAACCACTTCCCGCGCCAAAATCCTCTCACCAAGCAGGGTGTGATTATACATTTCAGGCTCGGGCTGCGGAACCAGCACACTCAAAAACGCACCGCCCGCCAATATCAAAAAATTCATGGTCGTGAAATGGGATTTTCCCGCTTCTACCACGCCACGCCTCCCAACCACAAGGATTTTTCTCGCCCACTGTGACAATTTCGTAACAAAAGTTCCCTTTGCGGTTTGGCACAAAAACGGCTACGGATGCCTTGAATCCGGCCATGACACTGCAAATATATTGTAAACACATGCGTCGGGGGTTTTCTCTCGTCGAGCTCCTTGCGGTCATGGCGGT
>CAZGNH010000065.1:0-6795 GCA_964527025.1 uncultured Chthoniobacterales bacterium
TGGGGGGAACGGCGGCGCAGGCGGCGTGGCCGTCGCCGCCGACGCCGGCCGCCTGCTACACGCTCATCTCACCGTTCATTGCGTTTGCGGAGGCAGACATTGGAACATTCATGCCGACGGGCTATGGCACCACCAACTGGCCCACCTCGGTGAGCCCGCCCAACAACCGTGTCCGCGCCGTGGCACCCAGTGGCACCGCTCTGCCGTAACTTCAGACATGCACCGCAAACTTTCCTGTTCCTGCCCGCGCGCATTCAGCCTGCCTGAAATGCTGGTGACTGTCGCTGTGATCGGAATTCTGGCCGGGATTTCAATACCGGTCATTTCGAATCTTGTCCCCTCAAGCCGTCTTGAGACGGCCCGCCGGAACTTGAATCTCCTGAACGGAGCCGTCGTGGCCTTCAACCAAGCCAGCCATGAACTGTCACTCGAGGTTGCGGGAGATTCTTCCGATGAGATGGCAATCATCCGGTCCCTCCAATATGCAGCGCCACAGAACTCGGTGAATTTCACCCCGGGGGCACCATTTTTCGACCCGCTGGCGGCCGTCGAAGTGACGAGTGCGGACGATTCCTACCGTGCCGGTTGGAACGGCCGTGTCTTCGTTTTGATTGAACCGGGCGCTTCCGGCTCGGGCGTCGATCTCCTGCGCCTTGCAGGAAAGGCTTCCTCGGCGCCAACTTTTGGGGCAGACTACAAACCGGTTGGAGCACGCTGATGACACCCGAGGACTGGAAATATCTTGCCGAGTCTATGACCGAGATGGAGCTTGTGGCGCCGGGGCCCTCGCCCGAGGGCTCCCAGCTTCACGAACACCTTGCCGATGCGAACGGAATTCCCCCCGGGGAAGCCCTTGAGTGGCTCACCGGTGCCTTTCACATGCTGCCGCTCGAACCGGCCCACGCGGTGTGTTCCAGCCGCGGTGAAACCATTTTCCGGAGACTGGCGGTCGCTTCTCCCGACGCGGAGAGCTGGATGCCGCTGGGAACCGTGGGACCCCTGCTGATCTGCGCCCATTACAACCCGACCAGCGGCTCGATGTGGGACATCCCGCCCGAATTCATCATCCCGGTCATCATCCCCCAAAAGGCCTATGAAATCCTGCGGGCCGATGTCGAGGAGCGCCTCAATTTCAAACCCCTCGACCGCAAGGAACCCCTCGTCTTCGCAAACCCCCTGCGGCGCGGCCAGGGATACGACAAGACGCTGGCCTGGCTCTTCGAGTCCTACCCCTTCGAGGAGCCGGGTGCCAAAGAAGCCATCAAGCAGGAAGCCGACAAACTCCTTGCCGAATCCGGCGGCGACCCGTCGATCCTCATGAAAATGGAGCGCGGTCTCGGCATCGCCATCCACTATCTGGACGTCGGCGAGGCATGCTTCAACGCCGAACACGCTCCATCCCAAAGCCTCTTCCCCGAATCGCTCCTCGAAAAACACGCGGTCTATCCGCTCTTCTGCGGCAAGCGCATTGTTTACCTCCTCGCGGAAAACAAACGCAACTACGCCTTCGAGGACGAGTGGTTCTCCGGGGGCAACGACCAGATGGTCTTCCGGACGGTCCGCGCCGACCGCGATGCCATCCTCAAGGTCATCGCCCGCGAGCGCAGCCGCGCGGCGGGAGGCGCACCGGTCGAAATCGCCGGCGATCTGGTGGATTCCGACTCGGGCAATCTCGTCGAAATCGACATCGACCTCGTCCAGAAAATCAACCCCTCGAGCATGAACGCCACGCCCGAGAACATCATCCACTGGGTTCTCTACCGGGCGATCACCGGGCGCGCCAGCGACCTCCACATCGAAAAATTTTACAACATGGCGCGCTTCCGCGCCCGCATCGACGGCGAACTCAAAATCATCCACACCTGCCCCGAGGAAGAACTTCCACGCTTCATCAGCCTCATCAAAAATTATGCCAACCTCGGCCAGCGGCGCCAGGATGCCCAGGACGGGCGCTTCTCGCTCCTGCTCGGCAAACGCCGGATCGACGGACGCGTCTCCGCCATCCCGTGCCGCAAAGATTTCCAGAAAATCACCATCCGCTTTCTTGACAAGAAGGACGGGGTGCGCGATCTGCGCGAGCTGAACCTCTCGGACTGGCACATGGGGGTCATCGGCGAAGCGATGGGCCGCGACCAGGGCCTCATCCTGATCACCGGCCCCACCGGCAGCGGCAAAACCACCACCCTCTACGCCCTCCTCAACAGCATCAACTCGGAGGCCATCAACATCCACACGGTTGAAGATCCCATCGAATACGAAATCGAGGGCCTCAACCAGACGCAGACCGACCCGATCAACGGCATCAATTTTGCCGAGGGACTCCGGCGCCTGATGCGCGCCGACCCGGATGTGATTCTGATCGGCGAGTGCCGCGACGAGGAGACCGCCAACGCGGCCGTGAACGCAGCCCTCACCGGCCACCTCGTCCTTACCACTCTGCACGCCAACGACTGCCTGCGCGCTGTCAGCCGCTTCATCTCGATGGGCATCCCGCCGTACCTGCTCGCGGACGCCCTTGCACTCACCCAGGCCCAGCGCCTCGTCCGCCGCCTCTGCACGTATTGCCGCAAACCCGAGGAGCTCACGCAGGACATCCGGCGCATCTACCACGCGAACCGCATCCCGATTCCCAAGGAGGTCGAGTTCATCTACCACAAGCAGGGGTGTCCGGAGTGCGCCGACACCGGCTACAGCGGACGCATGGCTCTCATGGAAATGTGCCCCATTGACAGCGAACTGGCGGACCTCGTCTCGGCAAACGCACCCCAGGCCCAAATGCGCGAGGTGGCATTCCGCAAAGGTGTCCTGACCCTCTACCAGCAGGGACTCCAACAGGTTTTGGCCGGCATGACCTCGCTCGACGAAATCAACTGCCTGAGCTACACGGCCCTTGCCCCGGATCCCGACGACGACGCGACGATCCTCCACCTCAGCAAGGAGAATTTGCAGCACGGCGAGCCTCCGCCCGCCGCCCCCCGGCAGGCCGGTTCCCCCTGACGCGAATATTTTTTCGCCTTTTCGGCGGGAAGGGTTCATAAAGGCCGGGCCATGAATGTCTCGGACCTTCGCGAAATTTTGCAATATGTGCCGCGGTTCCGCGAGCGCACGTTTGTGGTTGCCGTGGATGGAGCCGTGGCGGCCGGCGAGAATTTCAACAACATCCTTGTGGATCTGGCGGTCCTGCGTTCGCTGAGCGTGCGGGTGGTGCTTGTGCATGGAGCCGGACACCAGATCGCCGGACTGGCGCGTGCCCGCGGCGTGAACCTCTCGGACACCGACGGCACGGGCATCACCGACGAGCCGACCCTGCAGGTCGCCATCGACGCGGGCATCCGCCTCACCCACCAGATCATCGAGGGGCTCGCGACGGTCGACCTGCGCGCCGCCTACATGAACGCCCTCATCGCCCACCCCGCGGGAATCCTCGGAGGACGCGATCAGCAATACACCGGGCGGGTCGAGCGGGTGGACACAAAGGCCCTGCGCCTGCTGCTCGACGAGGGCATTGTGCCGGTGCTCCCGCCGCTGGGCTTCGACGGCGAGGGGCGCACCTACCGGGTCAATTCCGACGCGGCGGCGGTCGAGGTCGCCGGGGATCTCTCCGCGGCCAAAATCATCTTCATGGCGCCGCGGGAGGCTTTCGCTTTTCCGCTGCCGCGCCAACTCTCCGTGCCCGACGCGCACGATCTCCTCAAAAAGGAAGGCGCGCGCCTGCCGCGCTCAACCGCCTCGAAGTTGGCCAGTGCGGCGCGCGCCTGCGTGCAGGGGGTTCCGCGCGTGCACCTGCTGGACGGAACCATCAACGAAGCCCTGCTTGCCGAGGTCTTCAGCCACGAGGGGATGGGCACCATGGTCTATTCCAACGAATACCAGCAAATCCGCCGCATCTTCAAAAAAGATGTCCGGGCGGTCATTGCATTGATCCGCCAGTCCATGAAGGGCGAGGAGTTGGTGCGCCGCACGCGGGCGGAAATCCTCAACCACATCGAAGACTACTGGCTGCTGGAGATCGACCGTTCGCCGGTGGCCTGTGTCGCGCTCCACGTCTATCCGGAGCACCTCGCGGGCGAGATGGCATGCCTGTATGTGAGCAAAGCCCACGAGAACCAGGGCTACGGGCGCAAACTCATGGCCTTTGTCGAAAACCTCGCGCGCGAAAAAGGGCTGCGCACGATTTTCGCCCTCTCGACCCAGGCGATCAACTACCTGCAGCAAAAAGGCGGATTCCGCGAGGGTTCCCACAACCTGCTGCCTCCCGAACGCCGGATCCGCTCCGAGGCCAGCGGGCGCAATTCCCGCGTGCTCGTCAAGGATCTCACCGCGTGATCCCCCCTGCCCCCACGCCCGCCATGGAAGTCCATGCCCACTTCACCGCACTGGACTGGAGCGTGCTCGGCGGCTACCTGCTCCTCACAACACTGGTCGGTCACGCCCTGCGCGGCAAACAGGCCACCATCCGGGACTTTTTCCTCGCCGGCAGATCGCTCCCGTGGCCGGCCGTCTGCGCCTCGATCATCGCCACCGAAATCAGCGCCCTCACGTTCATCGGCGTGCCGGGACTCGTCTTCGCCGCCGGCGGCGATTTCACCTACCTCCAGTGGGCCATCGGCTCGGTGATCGCCCGTGTGATTGTCGGTATCTGGTTCACAAAAGTCTTCTACGAACAGGAAATTTTCAGCCCCTACGACTTCATGGCCCTCCGGCTCGGCCCGGGCGTCAAGGCCCTCACCACCGCCATGTTCACCCTCGGCACCATCCTCGGACAAAGCGTGCGCGTCCTCGTCACCGCCCTCATCCTGCGGATCGTCACCCCGTTCGGAATGACCGAATGCATCCTGATCATCACGGCCTTCGCGCTCGTGTGGACGCTCATGGGCGGCATGACAACCGTCATCTGGACCGATGCCATGCAGTTCTGCCTCTTTGTCTTAAGCGGGCTTCTTGCGCTGGTCTGGCTTGTCGGTGGCATCCAGGGAGGGTGGCCGCAGCTCTGGCAGGCGGCCGGAGATGCCGGCAAACTGACCCTTTGGAATCTGTCGCTGGATCCGGACGTGCAGTTCACCCTCTGGGTCGCACTGCTCGCCATGCCCTTCCAAAATCTGGCCGCCTTCGGCACCGACCAGCTCAATGCCCAGCGGATGTTCTGCTGCCGCAATGCCGCCGATGCCCGCAAAGCCATCATCACAAGCTGCCTCTCGCAGGTCGTCACCGTCCTCATGCTCCTCGTCGGCGCCGGCCTCTTCGTCTGGTACCAACAACACCCCCCCTCCCCCTCCGAACTGGCCGCCTTCACCCAGGACCGCGACAATGTCTTCCCCGTGTGGATCACCACCGTCCTGCCCCCGGGCCTCACCGGCCTCGTGCTCGCCGGCGCCTTCGCCGCCGCCATCTCAAGCCTCGACTCCGCCCTCGCCGCACTCTCCCAAACCAGTCTCTCCCTCCTGCACGGCAACCGCCTCCTCACCCACGAAAACCCCAAAGCCCTCCTCCTGCAGTCCCGCGCCGCCGTCGTCATCTGGGCCGTCGTCCTCTGCGCCGCCGCCTTCCTCCTCCACGCCATCAAAACCCACGGCTCCATCGACCTCGTCTCCCTCGCCTTCGGCATGGTCGCCTACACCTACGGCCCCATGCTCGGCATCTTCTTCCTCGCCCTCGCCCGCATCCCGGCACGCCTCGCCGGACTCTGGACAGGCGTCACCATCAGCATCCTCCTCACCGCCGCCATACGCCCCGACCTCTACATCCTTCTCCACAACGCCGGTTGGATCCCCGAGGAGGTTTTCCTCCGCCGCCCCACCCTCAGCTTCGTCTGGCTCTACCCCCTCACCTGCCTGATCACCCTCGCCTCGGGTATCCTCCTGCGCCGGAAAGCCATCCGCCAATAACCAAAAGACTCACTGATATTCAGCCGCGTTAACCATCTTCCCCCGTCAAGCCAATTCCACAAAAGTTTTTAAAAAATCATGTGACGATTTCGTCATTTTTTCTTGTCGCCCCAAAATTCCATTCCTAGCATCAGCGCATGCCGCCCAGCGGAGCCCACCACACGTGTGAACAACTTGTGAACACCTCTTGCACCTCCTCCAACCCATCAACACCTCCCGCCAACCACAGCGCGGACGGATTCCGCCCCCAAAAACAACCCATTCCAAACAGGCCCCGCATTGGTCAAATTTATTAAACATATAATTTGTTGATTATAAAAACTTTGTATTACTTTCTATTCATGTTTTTTTCTTTTTCTATCTCTGGATTTTTGGTGCCGCGGGTGGGCTTCACCCGGGCTTGTTGTGTAGGAATGGCCCTCGGGGGTCGTGGTGGAGGTCAATGGGAAAGGAGTGCATAAGTTGCTATGATGACAATGGATGGCAAGGATGTGTGGGTGGAAGTTTCCGCGGAGATCCGCAAGCGGATCAGCAAGGATGGATATGATCGGTGGTTTGCCGGGGTTGAGGTGATATCGAACGATGGGTCGGGGCTGGTTTTGAGCGTTCCGAATCCGATTCATCAATTTTTTATCGAGAGCAATTATCTGCCGTTGGTTTTGGAGGCGGTGGAGGCGGTGACCGGCGGTTCCCGCAAGGTGGCGATCACGGCGCGTGATGGCGGGGATGAGGAGCCGGCGGCGGCGCCTCCGGCGGCCACGGGCGGGCGGGTCACTTCACGCGAGCGGTTGCAGAGTGCGGGGGTGGCGGCCGGGCTCAATGCGCGCAACACCTTCGAGACATTTGTGGTCGGGTCGAACAACCAGTTTGCGCACGGGGCGGCGATGGCCATCGCGAAGTCGCCTGCGCG
>CAZGNH010000066.1:0-6828 GCA_964527025.1 uncultured Chthoniobacterales bacterium
GGCGGGCTGTTTTTGTTTTTTGGCGAGACCGAGAAAGATGTCCACATCATCCACGGGTTTGCGATGGGGGCTTCGCTGGTGGCCATTTTTTACCGGATCGGCGGAGGAATTTTCACCAAGGCGGCCGATGTCGGCGCCGACTTGGTCGGCAAAGTCGAGGCGGGGATTCCCGAGGACGACCCCCGCAACCCGGGGGTCATTGCCGACAATGTCGGTGACAATGTCGGCGATGTGGCCGGCATGGGGTCCGATCTTTTCGAGTCGTATTGCAATGCCATGATTGCCTCGATGGCCATTGCGGCGACTCTCACGATCACGCAATGGGAGGCGATCTCGGGGGCGCGCGGGAGTCTCCTTTTTCTGCCGCTGGCTCTTGCTTCCACCGGGTTGCTGTGTTCGCTGGCGGGGATTGCCTTGGTGCGGATGGCGTCGCACCGGGCACCGGCGCAGGCGCTGCGCACGGGAACCATCGGGGCGGCGGTGATGTTTGTGGCGCTGGCAGCCTGGGTGATAGTGGCGATGGGAGTCGGTCTTGCTGTGTGGTATTGTGTGGTGCTGGGGGCGGTCGGGGGAATACTGATCGGGCTTTCGACCGAGCATTTCACGGGAGGGGCGCCGATGCGTTCGATCTCGAAGGCGGGACTCACGGGAGTGGCCACCGTCATGATCCGCGGGCTGGCGGTCGGGATGATTTCGGTGGTGGTGCCCCTTGCGGTGGTTGCCTTCGTGATTCTCGGGGCGAGTCATTTTGCGGGGCTTTACGGGGTGGGCATCGCGGCGGTGGGCATGCTGGCCACCATCGGGATCACCATGAGCATCGACGCCTACGGTCCCATCGCCGACAACGCGGGCGGCATCGCGGAAATGGCGGGCCTCGGCAGGCAAACCCGCGAAATCACAGACACCCTCGACGAGGTCGGCAACACCACCGCAGCCATCGGCAAAGGTTTCGCCATCGGCGCCGCATCCCTCGCCGCCCTTGCCATCATTGCCGCCTTCATCAGCGTTGTCCAAAACAACATCCCCGACTTCCAATTGCTGCTCTCCGACCCCCGCGTGCTCACCGGCATCTTCCTTGGCGGATTCATCCCGTTCCTTGTCAGCGCCCTGTGCATGACGGCCGTGGGCTCGGCTGCGCAGGAAATGATTGACGAAATCCGGCGCCAATTCCGCGAAATCCCCGGCCTGCTCGAGGGCACGGGCAAGCCGGATTCGACCTCCTGTGTGCGCATTGCGACCGATGCGGCCATCCGGCGGATGGTGGCTCCGGCCGCCATCGCGATTTTTGCGCCCGTTGTGGTCGGATTCGGTTTGGGTGCGGCGACCCTTGGCGGCATGTTGGTCGGAGCCCTGCTGGGATGCGTCCTGCTGGCCCTTTTCATGGCCAATTCGGGCGGCGCATGGGACAACGCAAAAAAGTACATCGAGCACGGGCACCACGGGGGCAAAAATTCCGACGCGCACCGCGCGTGCGTTGTCGGCGACACGGTCGGCGACCCCCTCAAAGACACCGCCGGGCCGTCCATGAACATCCTCATCAACGTGATGGCCATCGTCAGCCTTGTGATCGCCCCGCTGCTGCGCTGAGAGAACCTGTGAAATAATTGGGCTCCCGCGCGCGCCATCCCAATTATTTCACAGGTTCTGAAGTTCCGTCGCCGACGGAATCGTCGAAAGCACCAGCCATGGGCCTGCAGAAAGCGCGCCTTGTTTTTGGATCTGTGCGGGGGTAGGGTGCCGGGTTGATTTCATGGCGACGAGCACACCCGTGAGGCATGCCTGCATCAGGATCAAGGGCGCCAGGCAGCACAATTTGAAAAATCTGGACGTGGAGATTCCGCGCAACGCGCTTGTTGTGGTCACGGGGTTGAGCGGGTCGGGCAAGTCGTCGCTGGCCTTTGACACACTCTATGCGGAGGGGCAGCGCAAGTATGTCGAGAGCTTGTCGGCGTATGCGCGGCAATTTTTGGACCAGATGCAGAAGCCGGAGGTGGACTACATCGAGGGTTTGTCACCTGCGATCGCGATCGAGCAGCGGAGTGCGGCGGCGGGGCCGCGCTCGACAATTGCCACGACGACGGAGATTTACGATTACCTGCGGTTGCTGTTTTCCGCGGCGGGCAGGCCGCACGATCCTGCGACCGGGGAGCCGGTCGTGCGGCAGACGCCGCAACAAATTTGCGATGTGGTGGCGGCGTATGGGGAGGGGACGCGGGTGATGGTGCTGGCGCCGCTGGTGCACGGGCAGAGGGGGGAATTCCGCGATGTGATTGACAAGGCGCGGCGGGAGGGGTTTGTGCGTTTGCGTGTGGACGGTGGGTTGGTGGAGATTTCCGAGCCGCAGGGTCCGCGACTTGACAAGGGGCGGGCGCACACGATCGAGGCGGTGGTGGACCGTCTTGTGGTGCGCGCGGAAGTGCGGAGCCGTTTGGCGGAATCGATCGAGACGGCCTTGCGGTGGGGATCGGGCAAGGTGGCGGTGGCGCGCCAGGAGGGTCCGTCGGCCCCGTGGGTGGACGCCCATTTTTCGACCGATTACTCGAATCCCTCGACCGGCTTCACCATGCCGAAGCTCACCCCCAAGCACTTCTCCTTCAACAGCCCCCTCGGGGCCTGCCCCGCCTGCCACGGCATCGGATCCACTCCCTGCTTCGACGCCGACCTCATGATCGACCCCGATGCATCCCTCGAATCAGGGGCCATCAGGCCGTGGAAAACCGCCAACAAGCGCATGAAGGCGTATTATGCGGCACTCATCGAGGCGCTGGCGGCCCACGTCCCGGCACCCAAAGACCGCCCGTTCCGCGACCTGCCCGCGGCGTTTCAAAAGCTGGTGATCGAGGGCAGCGGCGGCGAGCCGGTGAAGGTGCGGATTTCGGCGACGCGGGCGGTTTCCAAGCCGTTTGAGGGGTTGGTGGCGCAGGTCGAACGGCTTTTTGATTCGAGCCGCAGCGAGTTCACGCGCAAACGCCTGCGGGCCTTCCAGGGGCGGCGGCTGTGCGAGGCATGCGGGGGCGCGCGCCTGAAACCCGAAATCCTCGCCGTGACCCTCGGGTCGCGTTCACGGGGCGCATTCAATATCAACGCCTTTTGTGCCCTGCCCGTTTCCGCGGCCCTGCGTGCCATCGGGGATCTCGAACTGTCGGCGACGGAGGAGGCGGTTGTCGGGGATGTGATGGGGGAAATCCGGAGGCGACTTGGATTTCTGGTCGAGGTGGGGCTTGGTTACCTGCAACTCAACCGGGAGAGCGGGACACTGAGCGGCGGCGAGGCCCAGCGCATCCGCCTTGCCAGCCAGATCGGGTCGGGGCTGGCCGGGGTCCTCTATGTGCTTGATGAGCCAAGTATCGGCCTGCACCAGCGCGACAACGAACGCCTCATCGGCACCCTGCGCGCCCTGCGCGACCTCGGCAACACCGTCGTCGTCGTCGAACACGACGAGGAAACGATCCGCGCGGCCGATCATATCCTCGACCTCGGGCCCGGCGCGGGTCCGCGCGGGGGAAGTATCGTCGCCCAAGGGTCGCTCAAGGATGTGCTTGCCTGCGAGCAATCGCTCACCGCCCGCTACCTCCGTGGACTCATCAAAATCCCCGTGCCAAAGCACCGGACTCCGCCCGGACGCGGCAACCCGGCCACCGGCCGGCCCGGAGACGGGTGGCTGACCGTGCTCGGCGCCTCGGAAAACAACCTCCAAAGCATCGATGTCTCCTTTCCGGCCGGGTGTCTGACCTGTGTGACCGGTGTCTCGGGCAGCGGCAAAAGCACACTGGTGAACGACATCCTCCGCGCGGCCCTCGCCCGGGACCTGAACCGCTCAAAGGACAGGCCCGGCGCGCACCGCGCCATCACCGGGATCGAACAATTCGACAAGGTGGTCGTGATCGACCAGGCGCCGGTGGGCCGCACGCCCCGCTCAAACCCCGCCACCTACACGGGCGCCATGGGTCCCATCCGCGACCTCTTCAGCGAGCTGCCCTCCTCCCGTGTGCGCGGATACGACGCCGGTCGCTTCTCGCTCAACACCAAGGGAGGACGTTGCGAACACTGTCAGGGCAACGGCCTCATCAAAATCGAAATGCACTTCCTTGCCGACGTCTATGTCGAATGCGAAGTCTGCCGCGGCAAACGCTACAACCGCGAAACCCTCGAGGTCACCTACAAGGGAAAAAATATCGGCGATGTGCTCGAGATGACCGTCGACGAAGCCGGACGGTTCTTCCGCAATGTCCCGTCCCTCGCCTGTAAATTGGAAACCATGCAGGACGTCGGACTGGGCTACCTGCGTCTGGGACAGGCGGCCACGACCCTCTCGGGCGGCGAAGCCCAACGCCTGAAACTTTCCGCCGAACTGGCACGGCGCGCGACCGGGCGCACCATTTACCTGCTCGACGAGCCGACAACGGGGCTTCATTTTGCCGATATCCACAAATTGCTCGAGGTCCTCATGAAACTCCGCGACGCCCACAACACGCTCATCGTCATCGAACACAACCTCGAGGTCATCAAATGTGCCGACTGGGTTGTCGATCTTGGACCGGAGGGCGGGGATGCCGGAGGGCGTGTGGTGGCCGAGGGCACCCCCGAGGCCGTGGCTGCCAACCCGTCCAGCGTCACCGGAATCCACCTTGCACGCGCCTTGTGAATGCGCCCGCACTGATTCCCGCGGCGGTGCTGGCGCTCGTTGGTGCGTCCTGTGCGCTTGCCGGATCGACCGGGGACGCGCGCCCGCGCAGCGTGCTCGAGGAAGTGGCCGCGGTTCTCGAGGAGGGCCTTCCGACCGTCGCGCTGGCCAAGCTCGGGCGCATGGACGCGTCGGCGCTTTCCGCGGGTGATCTCCGGCTGTTTGCCATGCTGCGGGCGCGGGCGCTGCTGGGGAGGGGGGATGCCGGGGGTGCGGCGGCGGAGCTTCTTCCCTTCGAGGGCGCGGGAACGGGTGTTGCTTTTTGGCTGGCGGAGGCACTGGCGGCCTCCGGGGACCATGCCCGGGCGCTGGAGCTTTACGAATCGTGTGCCGGGGATCCGGTTTTTGGCGCGGACGCGCGTATCGGGCAGGCGCGGATGCTTGCGGCGGTTGGGCACCATGACGAAGCCGTCGGGTGTCTTGAGGGGGTGGATCCGGCGGTGGCGGCCCTCGAGGGCGCGGCGATCCTGCTTGATGCGGGCGACCCGGCCCGGGCATTGCAGGTGCTCGATGCGTCGCCGGTTCCCCCCGCAAAGGCCGCCTACCTGCGTGCCCATGCGCTCGTGGCAATGGGGGAACGCGCAGAAGCCGCCGCGCTACTCGAGGGTGCCGATCCGGGTTTTGCGCCCCGCTCCGCGCTTTTCGCGGCGCGGCTTGCTTTCGAGGACGACCGGCCCGGCGACGCGGAAGAAATCCTCGAGGCATGGATCGAGGCCCATCCGCGCCACCCCCTCCTGTCCGAAGCCTGCGACCTGCTCGACCGTGTCTATGCCATCAACCCCGCCACAACCGTCACCGACCTGAGCCGGTGGAGCGAAGACACCTCCAACCCCGCCCGCGCGGAAGCCGCACTCCTTGTCATGGCACGCAACGAGGCGCGCTCCGGCCGCAGGGACCGTGCCGCCGCGACCTACCGCGAGCTCCTGCGGAGGCCTCTCGGGGAAAAACGCAGGCACACCGCCCGCCTCGAGTTGGCGGCTGTCGAGATGGCGGCGGGCCGCCTGCAGGAGGCGTGGGAGGCGCTCAGGCAAGAACAGGGAGTCGATTTCCTCCGGGGCCTTGTCCGGGCGGCGCAGGGCGACCATGGGTCCGCCGCCGGGCACTTTGCGCTGGCTCGCGATGCATCCGGGTCGCGGGAGGCCGCATTCAATCACGCGCTTTGCCGGATCCTTGATGGAGCCGATCCGGATTTGGCCGACCCCCTCCTGACAGCGCAGGATGCCGCCGCCCTCCGGCATGCCGCCGCTCTCCACCTCGCCTCGACAAACCATCCGCACGCCGCCGCCGCTCTCGAAAAACTGGCTTCCGCCCCCGGCGCATCCGCGCGCGATATCCTTGCCCTTGCCGAATGGGAATACCTCGAAGGCCGCCCGGCTTCCGCCGGCGAACGCCTGCGCACCATCTCGAACCCCGGCCCCGAAACCGCCCGGCGCACCGCCGCCCTGGCCGTCTTCCTTGAAGACAGCGGACTCCCCGACGGCGAAGTCCGCTCCATGGCCGCCGCCCGCACCTTCCTTGAAACCCACCCGGACTCTCCAGCGGCCCCGGCCGTCAACCTCAAACTGGCCGAAATCCTCTTCCGGCGCGGAGATTACCTTTCGGCGCGCCGGGAGTTCGATGCCGTCGCCGCCAATTCAGAAGCCGGGCCCCTTGCCGACAAGGCGCGCTTCCTCGCCGCCCAATCGGCGGCGCGCTCAATGGATCCCGCCGGCCTCGAGGAGGCGGTCGAAATTTACGACGATCTTGCGCGGGGCGAAGGGCTGCTTGCCGGCCGCGCGCGTCTTGCCCAGGCGATGCTCCTCAACGCCCTCCGCCGGCCCGACGAAGCCGTCGCCGTCCTCGAAGCCCTCCTTGCCTCGACCCCCGACGAGCCTCTGCGCCTCGCCGCCCTCATCGAAAAAGGCGACACCCTCTTCGCCCGCGGCACGGAAAATCCCGCCGCCTACCGCGAGGCCATCGCCACATGGCGGCTTGCCGCCGAACCCGGCTCCCCGCCGCGGTGGAGAAACCAGGCGCTCGTGAAAATCTCCGCCGCCTCCGAACGCCTCGGCGAAATCCCCGCCGCCCTCGCCGGTTACCACGACGTGCTTTCCGCGCCGGAATCCGGCGACCCCGAATATTTCTGGTATTTCAAAGCCGGCTTC
>CAZGNH010000067.1:0-5769 GCA_964527025.1 uncultured Chthoniobacterales bacterium
GGCAATGGCAAGCACTTCCCCGCCGGTTCCTTCGGGCGAAGGCACAAGCCCCTCGAAGCGCCCGATTCCGTGGTCGGTGTGGACAACAAAATCGCCCTCCTCGAAGTCGGAAAAGTCGTCGGGGGTCCGTTTCGAGGCGGCGCGGTGGCGGCGCGCGGCAAGCCGACCTGCCCGCAGGAGCGCCCCGCGCCCGAAAATACCGGCGTCCGGAAGCACCGCCAGACGCCGCCCCGGAACCACAAACCCCAGCGAAAGCGCCAACGGCAAAAACCCGACCCACGCCACATCGTGCCCGCGCTCGGAACAAAACTCGCGGAAGCGCCCGGCCTCCCCCTCGCTCGCCGCCGCCAAGACCACCATCCACCCATCATCCCTCCACCGCTCAAGCTGCCCGAAAAACATGCCCGCCCGCGCCTCGTCCAAGACCAAATCCCCCGCCGCAAGGGTCCCGAACGGAAGCGGAAAAAATTCCTCCCCCTCCCCTCCGGCGTCATCCACGCGCAAAGCCCCCTCCAGTTCCCCGATTTCGCCCACCCCGACAAGCAGCGCCCTGTCACCAACCAGCGAGCGCAGGGGAACCTCCCGGGTTTCCCCCCCGGGATGGGCGATCAGCACCTGCGCTTCGGGGATCTCCGCCGATGACACCTGGGTGTCGGGATCAAAGGCGCGGACCGAGGCGATTTCGTCGTCGTCGAACTCGATGCGCACGGGGTAGCCGCTTTGGCGCGGGAAGACATCGAAGATCCCGCCGCGGCGCGAGAAGTGTCCGCGGACGGCCACCTGCGGCGAGGGTTCGTAGGACCCGGAGACGAGGCACCCGGCGAGGGTGGCGGGGTTGAGGCGCAGGCCACGGCGCAGGGTGATTCCCCCTTTGAGCAGGGAGGCGGGCCGGGGGACGGGTTCCTCGAGCTGGCGGTGGTGGAGAACGAGGGGGCCGCGGAGGGTTCCCGCGCCGATGGCGGCGAGGATTTCGAGGCGTTCGGCGGTTGTTTCCGGGTCGGCGAGGATGGCGGCTTCGGGGGCGTGCGGGAGACTTGGGAAGCAGCGGGTTTGCGGGTGCCACCCGGCCAGCTCGGAGGCAAGATCTTCCTGCCCGCGCACGTCGGCGCAGACGACCCAAAGGACGTTGTCCGTGGTGCGCGCCATGGCGGCCAGAACGAACGCGCGGGCCTCGGGTGCCACGCGGCGCAACGACCCGAGAGCCGACGGAAAATCCGCCCGCGCAAAAACCTCCTCAACCGTGCAGGAACTCATCCGAGTAGGCTTGAGCCAGTTCCCCGACCGCACTGTGCCCCAGCAGGCAGATTCCCGAGATCGTGCGCACCGCCGCGATGCCAAGGCGGCTGTTTGTGATGAAGCAGGCGGAAGCGCGCCTGACGTCACCCTCATCGATTTCTTCTTCTTTGCATGGCAGTCGTGCAAGCACCCATGCGCGCACCACCCCGGGCCTCGCCCCGCATTCCGTGGACGGGGTCACCCAACCCTCCCCGAGACGCAGGAAAACATTCCCGCATGCCGCGCCCACAAGATGACCCTCCGGGTTGAAGACAAGCGCCTCATCGAATCCCTGCAAGTGGGCGTCCGTGAGCGCCCGCGCGGATGCCCAATAATTTCCCGTCTTGAAGCCGCCCATCGTTGGCACAAACGGCTCGCGTGAAACCGTGACCCGCATCCCGCCGCCATCCGGAGGCCCCACCGGCAAATCCTCGAAAACCATCCACCCACCCGGATTGGAAATGGGAGAGGTCATGCCGCCCGCGCCCGCCGTCACATAAACCCGCAGCACGCCCGAAAGTCCCGCCAGATCGGTGGGCGCAATTGCGTCCGCCTCGTCAACAAACCGCGCGGCATCGATGCCGAAAAACGCGAGCGCCGCGATCTGCAGTTTCTGCCAATGCTGGGGGGCGAAAAGCAAACGTCCCTTCCAGACCGCGAAAGTCTCGAAAACACTCATCCCATACCGGAACCCCCGATCCACGGGCAGGTCGCCGGCCACCGATCCACCCAGCCCCCGGACGCGTGTCACGGCTCCCCGCCGGAATCCGCCCCGTTGCGCTCAAGCCTTTTGCGCAGGGTCGCCCGCGTGATGCCCAGCAACTTCGAGGCCCGGACCTGGTTTCCGCTGCAATTTTCCATCGCCCGCCGCGTAAATTCTTTCTCGATCCACGGAAGCAGCGCAAGGGACGCATCGTCCACCGCCGCCTTGAAAAGCACATCCACCGCCGCATCGACACCCGCCGGCTCCGCCACGGTAGCCTCGCGCTCCGATGCCGCCGGCTCACCCAGCGGAATGTCCTTCGGAAGCAAGACATCCGCCGTCGCAAGCACCGAGGCCCTCTGAATCGTGTTCTCGAGTTCGCGGACGTTTCCCGGCCACGGATACGCCTCGAGCAGCTTCACCGCATCCTCGGAAAGCTTCAAAAGCGGACGGTGCTTCTGGTGGGAAATGCGCTGCAAAAAATACTCCGCAAGCAGGCGGATGTCCTCCGGACGCGAACGCAGCGGAGGCAAATGCACCCGCACCACATTCAACCGGTAAAACAAATCCTCGCGGAACCGCCGCTTCACCACCTCCTCCTCGAGGTTCTTGTTTGTCGCGCAAATGATGCGCACGTCGGTCCGCAGGGTTTGGTTGCCCCCCACGCGCGAAAATTCACCCTCCTGAATGACGCGCAAAATTTTGCTTTGGACGTGGAGGGGCATTTCGCCGATTTCGTCGAGGAAGAGGGTGCCGCGGTCTCCCTGTTCGAAGCGCCCGATCCGCTGCGAGTGGGCGCCGGTGAAGGCGCCTTTTTCGTGGCCGAAGAGCTCGCTTTCGAGGAGGTTTTCCGGGATGGCGGCGCAATTGATGGCCAGGAAGGAGAGGTTGCTGCGGGTGCTGTAGTTGTGGATGGCGCGGGCGACGAGCTCCTTGCCCGACCCGCTGTCGCCGGTGATCATGACCGGGGCGTCGCTGGCGGCGACACGCCCGATCATCTTGAACACCTGCTGCATGGCATCCGACTGGCCGACCATGTCGTCGTGGTGTTGTTCGACCGTGAGGGTCGGCTGGAAGGTGTTGGCGCTCCTGAGCTCGGCGGCGGCTTTCAGCGCCGAGTCGGCGACGATCTTGAGATTGAAGGGAAGCTGCTCCTTGCGGACAAAATCGAACGCTCCCATTTTCATGGCTTCGATCACATTTTGGGTGGTTCCGAAGGCGCCGGTGACGACGACGAGTGCATTGGGCGAATGTTTGCGGATCCGGGCGAGGAGTTCGAGACCGGTGAACGGATTGAGGTTCATTTCGGTCATGACGAGATCCGGCATCTCGCTGCAGAAGGTCTTGTAGGCGCCGTCGGCGGAGGTTTCGACCATGACCTTTGTGGCGACCTCGCGGAGCTGACCCGAAGCCCAATCGAGGAAGTCCGTCTCGCGGTCCACAAGGAGGATCGACTGGTTCGAGGGGGTCATTGCAGCGGAGGGGCTTTCCGGCAGTGGCGGCGCGCGCGTTGGAAACTCATGGATCGGTGGCGAGTATGGGGGATTGACCACGCAGGGATCAAGCGGATTCAAGGGGGAAGTCACCCGCATGCTGCTAACGATCTGCGCCGCTGCGCCTGATGAAGCCGCCGGAGAAGATCTCCGACTCCATCCACAGATTCCGGGTGCCCGGGAAACTTCGTGCCGTCACCCACACAGCCCCCGAAGACGCCCCTCAGCGGACGATGCCCCGGCGGCTTTCCTCGATGAAACCCACGAGGCGCGCGACGGCCTGGGAGCCGGAGAATTTTTCGCGCATGGCGGCGGTGGCCTGGCCGACATTGAGGTTCGAGCGGCAGAGGATCCGGTAGGCTTCGCGCAGGGTGCGCACTTCGTCTTCCGGGAACCCGCGGCGTTCGAGTCCGACTTGGTTGATCCCGCGGAGGGCGGCCGGGTTGCCGTCGGCGATCATGAACGGGGGCACGTCCTGTACGGCCTTGGTGCAGCCCCCGAGGATCGCGTGGGTTCCGATGCGGCAGAATTGGTGGATTCCACTCAGGCCGCCGACGACGGCGTGGTCTTCGACGAGGACATGTCCGGCGCAGGTGCCGTTGTTTGAAAAGACGACGTGGTTGCCGATCACGCAATCGTGGGCGATGTGCGCGTAGGCAAGGAAGGTGTTGTGGCTGCCGATGAGGGTGCGCCCGTTGACGCCGGTGGCGCGGCTCACCGTGCAAAATTCGCGGAAGGAATTGCCGTTGCCGATTTCGAGGTAGGTGGGTTCGCCGTTGTATTTGAGATCCTGCGAGCGGCCGCCGATCGCGCAATAGGGGGAGAAGTTGTTTTCCGATCCGATGGTTGTCGGGCCGGTGATGGTGACGTGGTTGGCCAGCACACAGCCGTCGCCGAGGGTCACCCCGCGCCCGATGACCGAATACGGGCCGATCTCGACTCCCTCGCCAAGACGGGCGGACGGATCAACAATGGCGGTCTGGTGGATCATCGCTGGCGCTCGGCGGCGGAGGGCATCCTCATTTGTCCACCAACCCGAAAAGGAGTTCGCCCTCCGAGACGACCTCCTCGTTCACAAGGCACCTGCAGGCCGCCTTGCCAAGGCGCTTCTTCATGCTGATCATTTCGCAGTGGATGAAGAGCGTGTCACCGGGCACGACCGGCTTGCGGAATTTCACTCCATCGGCGCTCATGAAATACCCGATCTTCCCGATGTTTTCGGTGCGCCGCATCATCAGGATGCTGGCAACCTGGGCCATGGCCTCGACCTGCAAAACCCCCGGCATGACCGGATGCCCCGGAAAATGCCCTTGGAAATAGGGCTCGTTGATCGTGACGGCTTTGACCCCCACGGCAACCCCCTCCTCGTGGATCTCGATGATTCGGTCCACCATCAGGAACGGGAACCGGTGCGGCAGGATCCGCTGGATTTCGTTGATATCGAGCACTCCGGCCTCGGCGGCCATCGGGCGCGGAGCCATGGCGAGCACGTCGGCATGGCGTTTGACAAGGGCTTTGGCCATTTCGGTGTTCGAGCCATGGCCGGGTTTGACAGCGACGACATGCCCCCGCAGACGCCGCCCCGCAAGGGCAAGGTCGCCGACGATATCGAGGATTTTGTGCCGCACGAATTCGTCGGGAAACCGGAGGGGTTCCTTGCTCAGGACACTTTCCCCGCGCGCGACAATCGCGTTCTCGATGCTGCCCCCCTTGATGAGCCCCTTGTCCATGAGCGGCTTGACGTCCTCGTAAAAAACAAACGTCCGCGCCGGTGCGATCTCCTTCTCGTAGAAGCCGGGGGTGATTTCCGCCGATAGGAACTGGGTGAAGCGCCCCCCGGGCCCGGCCTGCGTGCAACTGACCCGGAAGGATTTGTCGGGCAGGATGACCATGAGGGACTGGCCGGTTTCGACGACGAGGGGCTGGGTGGGCTCGAAGAAGACGCGCGGGGCGTCCTGGGCGACGATGCCGGCCTTGCGGATGGCATCGACATAGGCCGAGGCGCTGCCGTCGCCGATGGGCGGTTCGTTGGCATCCATTTCGATGAGGGCGTTGTCGGCGCCCATTCCGGAGAGGGCCGAGAGGACGTGTTCGACCGTGTGGATTTTGGCGTTGCCTTCGACGAGGGTCGTGGCGCGCTCGACCGTGCGCACATTGGCGGCGGAGGCCTCGATGAGAGGTTCGTCGGGCAGGTCGATGCGGCGGAATTTGAATCCATGGCCCGGGGGTGCCGGGTGGATGGTGAGGCGGACGGTTTCTCCGGTATGGAGGGCGTTACCCGTGAGGGAAGCCGGCGAT
>CAZGNH010000068.1:0-2224 GCA_964527025.1 uncultured Chthoniobacterales bacterium
CTTTCGGGGGCAGGGCGGAGATCATGGATGCTTTGGCGCCCGACGGGCCGGTTTACCAGGCGGGCACGCTTTCGGGCAATCCGCTGGCGATGGCGGCGGGTTTGGCGCAAATCCGCGCGCTCATCGAGAAGGGCGGGTGGTCGCACCTTGAGGATGCGGGCCGAATGCTCGAGGAGGGTCTGCGTCCGGTTCTTTCCGGCAAGCCGCTTGTGTTTCACCGTCTGGGCTCGATGTTCTGTCTTTATTTCCGCGGGGGGCCGGTCCGCAACCTCGGGGATGCGCGGGCGAGCGACACACGCGCCTTTGCGGCCTTCTTCCACACCTGCCTCGAACGCGGCGTCTATGTCGCCCCGTCGCAATTCGAGGCCGGTTTCCTTTCGCTTGCCCACGGGGAGGAGGAAATCGCCGAAACAATCCGGGTCTTCCGGGCCGCGCTGCAAGGAACCGGCTGAGCCGCCGCGCGGGGAGACGCAATTGCTACGAGGTGCCCGAGTCGTTGCGACAAACCCACCACACCCCGCCGAGAAGGAGGGACGACAAAACCACAAACGCCGAGAGCGAAAGCATGAGGCAGCCTTTCCAAACCGGCCTCCATGTCAACTGCCATTTGCCGGCCGGCCTTGAATTT
Source organism: uncultured Chthoniobacterales bacterium (assembly GCA_964527025.1). Lineage (GTDB taxonomy): Bacteria > Verrucomicrobiota > Verrucomicrobiia > Chthoniobacterales > Terrimicrobiaceae > CAZGNH01. The sequence goes on from CAZGNH010000068.1 coordinate 629, forward strand.
TTTGTTTGCCGCGCGGAGAGTGGGGTGCGTCCACCGACCGCCGTCATGTGCCCGTCCTCCATTTTTCCAATTGCTTGCGCGCCGTGAGCGGGGGGTCTCCGCGTCCGGATTTGCAGGCGATGATGCGGGACGTGCCGCACCGTCCGGGGGTGTATGTGATGCGCGACCGTCTCAACCGAGTCATTTATGTCGGCAAGGCGCGGGATCTGCGGAAGCGGTTGGCGGGGTATTTCACGCCCTCGCGGCAGGCGGCGGCGGACTTGAAGACGCGCGCGCTCATCGAGAGCGTCTGGCGTTTCGAGTTTCACACGGTGCGCAGCGATGCGGAGGCCGTCCTCTACGAAGGCCGGCTCATCAAGGAATTCCGGCCCAAGTACAATGTCAGCTTCCGGGATGACAAACGCTTCCTGCTCGTGCGGGTTCGCCTCGAGGACCCGTGGCCGCGGTTCCATCTCACCCGCCTGCGCAAGGACGACGGCGCCCGGTATTTCGGTCCCTTCGCCAACAGCGGCGCCCTCCGTTCAACCCTCAATGCCCTCCGCAAAAAATTCGGCATCAGGTCGTGCCGCCCGACCGTGCCCACCGAACGCGATTACCGCCACTGCCTCGACCACGTCATCAAAAATTGCAGCGCCCCGTGCATCGGCAAAATCACCCGCGATGCGTATCTGGAGCGGGTCGGGGAGGCATGTGCCTTCCTTGAGGGCGCGTCGCGCGACATGATCGCCGAGGTCGAGGCCTCAATGCACGCCGCCGCCGGTGCCCTCGAATTCGAAAAGGCCGCCTCCCTGCGCAACCTGCTCGATGATTTGCGCGCGACCACCAAGCCCGCAACACGTTTCACCCGCAAGATCCTGCCCCCCGCAATCAACCCGCAGGACGACCTCCGCACGCTCGCCGATGCCCTCGGACTCCACGCACCACCCGCCATCATGGAATGCTTCGACATCTCGAACATCAGCGACACGCACATTGTCGCCGGCATGGTGCGCTTCAAAGACGGCGTGCCCGACCGCGCCAACTACCGGCGCTACCGGATCACCGGTCCGGGAAGGCAGAATGATTTTGCGAGCATGGCGGAGGTTGTGCGCCGCCGCTACGGGCGCCTTTTGCGCGAGTCGGCGGGCGCCGCCGGGGAAGACGCCGACTACTCCCAACTCCCTGCGGAGGAGGCCGCCGCGCGGGCCGGCACCGCCCTTCCGGCGCTCATCATCGTCGACGGGGGCAGGGGCCAGCTCTCGATCGCCCGCCGCGAACTGGCCCGCCTCGGCCTGCACGGGGTGCCCATCATCGGCCTGGCCAAGGAATTCGAGGAAATCCACCGCCCGGAACACCCGCAACCCCTCCGCCTGCCAGCGGACAGCGGCGCCCTCAAACTCCTCCAGCGTATCCGCGACGAAGCCCACCGGTTCGCCAACGGCTACCACAGCCTGCTGCTCAAACGCCGCGTGAGCGAAAGCATCCTCGACGAGATCCCCGGCGTCTCGGAATCCCGCAAAAAATCCCTCCTCTCCACCTTCGGCTCGGTCCGCGCCCTCGCCACCCAACCCCCCGCCAGCCCCTCCGAAGTCCCCCGCGTCGGCCTGCGCCTCGCCG
>CAZGNH010000069.1:0-3450 GCA_964527025.1 uncultured Chthoniobacterales bacterium
GGCGGCCCTTGCGCGGGTCGCGCTCGGGGGGGGGGCCGATGGGGACAAGACACGGACCGGAGAGTCCGCACTGCGCGGGGGCAACGTCCTTTTTGCCCAGAGGCTGGTGGTGTCGCCGGGCGCAAAGTTTTCGACTTCCACGCGGCTTGGCAACCAACGCGCGGACGTGAACGGCTCGTTTGCAGCCGGAACGCTCAAGGCGGAGGTTGCGCTCATCGAGGGGGTTCGGGCGGGGCTCCGCAATTACCAGACCCGCACCTACCGCGGGGCGGCTGCGCCGACCGGGAGCCGCCCGGTGCTTTTGTCGCTTGTGCGCAGAGAGGTTTCCGCCCCGTCGGTTGTCAAAGGCAAGGCCAAGTTGGAAAAGAGCACCTTCACGACGATCCTCGCCGGCCAGTACGTTCCGTGAGCCTTCGCGCGACTATGCGCCGCCACGGGATGCATGCCGCGGGCCTCTTCTGTGCGGCCGTCGCGGTTTTTTTGGGCGCGTGCGGCAAAGCTCCCACGGGTGAGGCGCCGCTCGTGGTTGGCATGGACCTTTCGTATCCGCCCTTCGAGATGATCGATGCCCCGGGCAGGCCGGCGGGGGTGAGTGTTGATCTTGCGGAGAGTCTTGCGGCACACCTCGGACGGCCTCTGCGCATCGAAAACATCCCCTTTGTCGGCCTTATTCCCTCCCTGCAAAGCGGCAAGATCGATCTGATTCTTTCATCGATGACCGCGACTCCCGTGCGCCGCGAGTCCATTGCCTTTTCGGATCCGTATTTGACCATCGGTCTTGCGCTGCTGGTTGGCAAAGACGCACCGGTTCACGGTCCGGGAGATCTCGACACGTCCGGGGTGACGGTCGCCGTGCGCCAGGGCACCACCGGTCAGGCATGGGCGCACGAGCACCTCAAAAACGCAAAAATCCTCGTGCTCGATAAAGAAAACGCCGCGGTGCTCGAAGTCGTTCAAGGCAAAGCCGACGCCTTTCTTTACGACCAGATGTCGGTCTGGAAAAATGCCATGCAACACCCGGAAACCACCCGCGCCGTGCTCAAACCCGTCCAACGCGAACACTGGGCCGTCGGCCTGCGCCGGGATGACCATGCACTCCGCGAAGCCGTCAACGGGTTTCTCTCGGAGTTCCGGCGGCGGGGGGGATTCGAGGAGTTGGGAAACAAGTGGCTTGGGGACCAGAAGGAGGCGTTTGCCAAGGAAGGAGTGGAGTTTTATTTCTGAGTCATTCTTCGCGCGCATCCGGGCGACCGCCGGCCGCTGGGTGTTTGATTTTCCGCGCCGGCCGGCGCATCCCGCCGCGCGCGCGGCCAATCTGCTGCTGTTGCTTTGCCTGTTGTCGCTGGTGAGTTACGGGCTGCTGCGTGGATCGGCTTCGAGGTGGGAGGCGGTCTGGGCCTACCGGGTCACCTTTTTGAACGGGTGGCTGCTGACCATTGCCATCGCCTCGGTGGCCCTTGGTTGCAGCACCCTGCTGGGCCTGCTTGCCGCTCTGGCGCGCCGCAGTCCCTTCCTGCCGTTGCGCTCCCTGGCCACGCTCTACATTGAAGTGGTGCGCGGATCCCCGTTTCTGGTGTTGATCCTGATCGGATTCTACGTGGTTCTCAACCAAGCGGGTGTGGGCGACCGTCTTGTTTCGGGCATCCTGCTGCTTTCGGTTTTCAGCGGGGCGTATATTGCGGAGATTTTCCGTGCGGGGATCGAGAGTGTCGGGGCGTCGCAGATCGAGAGCGCGAGAGCCATCGGGCTCGACACGGTGCAGACCTACCGGTTTGTCATTTTACCGCAGGCCCTGCGCCAGACCCTTCCCCCGCTCGCCGGCCAGTTCGCCTCCCTCATCAAAGATTCCTCCCTGCTCTCAATCATCGGGCTCTCGGAATTCACCCTTGCCGCCCAACAGGTCAACTCCGCAACCTACAGCACCCTCGAAGCCCTCCTGCCCCTCCTGCCCGGCTACCTCATCCTCACCCTGCCCGTTTCGCTCCTGTCGCGACACCTCGAGAAGCGCATGCACTTCGACACCTGATGCGCATCGCAATCGAAAATTTGCGGAAGGATTTCGGGGGCCGAACGGTCCTCGAAATCGACCGTTTCACCTGCGAGTTTCCCCATTGCCTTGCCTTCATCGGCCCCTCGGGCGGAGGCAAATCCACCCTGTTGCGCATCCTGGGCGGACTCGAATGGCCCGAAACCGGGCGCGTCCTTATCGACGGGGTTTCCCTCGGCCGGGACGGCCCGGCCCTCCTGCGGCACCGGCGGTCGGTCGGTACCGTCTTCCAAGCCTTCAACCTCTTCCCCCACCTCGATGCGCTGCAAAACCTCCTCCTCCCACTCACCCAAGTCCATGGAATCCCGGAAACCCGCGCCCGGGAAACCGCCATGGAAACCCTCGCGCGCTTCGGCCTGCAAGATCACGCCCGGAAACGCCCCTCCCAACTCTCCGGCGGTCAACGCCAGCGCGTCGCCATCGCCCGCGCCATCGCCGTCCGCCCGAAATTCCTCCTCTTCGACGAACCCACCTCCGCCCTCGATCCGGAAATGACCGCCGAAGTACTCGGGGCCATCGACGAACTGCGCCAAGCCGACCGCCCCCTCGTCCTGGTCACCCACGAAACCGGCTTCGCACGTCACGCCGCCGACCAAATCGCCTTCCTCGCCAACGGCAAAATCAGCGCAACCGCCCCCTCGGACATGTTCTTTTCCTCCCCGCCAAACGACACCATCCGCCGCTTCCTCGACAAGACCCTGCGTTTCACCTGAAACCGGAAACCGGTCGCCCGGCAAACCATGCGCGTTGCAAATAGGAGAACCGATACCGCAGCGCCAGTTGCGCCTCCTTCGGCGGCACACGGCTTGCTCAGCCGCGGGGGTCTGACCAGCGTCCGTTTTCGCGGATGAGATCCACAAGCCGCGCGACGGCTTCCGTCTCGGGGATATTGAATTTGACGGGGGATTTTCCGACGTAGAGGTTGACCTTGCCGGGGGCGCCGCCGACGTAGCCGAAATCGGCGTCGGCCATTTCGCCGGGGCCGTTGACGATGCACCCCATGATGGCGATTTTGACACCTTTGAGGTGGTTGGTGGCGCTGCGAATGCGGGCGGTTGTTTCCTGAAGGTTGAAGAGGGTGCGTCCGCAGCTCGGGCAGGCAACATAGTCTGTTTTGAAAATACGTGCGCCGGCGGCTTGGAGGATATTGAATGCGTTGCGGAGGGATTGTGCGGGATCCGGTTCGAGGCGGACGAGGACGGCGTCTCCGATGCCGTCGCACAGGAGGGAGCCGAGGTTGGCGGCCGATTCGAGGAGGGGGGATGGGGTGGGAGCGGGATCGAGGGTGTCCTTGAGAAGGATCGGGTGGGCGTGGCGGACACGTGCGGCGAGCAGGCGGAAGGCGGTGATGACCGGAAGGGCTGTGCCATCGCGGACGGTGACGAGGGCCGGTTCCGGAGCTG
>CAZGNH010000070.1:0-2026 GCA_964527025.1 uncultured Chthoniobacterales bacterium
GGGGATCTCATGGCACTGGCCCGCAACACCGCGCGCGCCGTCGAAGCCTACGAAAAGGCCTACGCCCTCCGCTCCTCCCTGCCCGACCTGCGACACAAACTCGCCGCCTGCTATATCGAACTCAACCGCATCCCCGAAGCCACCGGCATGCTCGAGGAAATCGTCAAACTCGACCCCCTCAATATCGCCGCCTACGACCACCTCAGCCAGCTCCACCTGCGGGCCGGCGACCTGCGCAAGGCCGCCGGCCATGCGCGCAAAGCCCTCATCCTCGACCCCCTCTCGATCCAGCGCCACGAACTGGTTGTCGACATGCTCTTCAAACTCGGGGACTTCACGGCGGCGGCCGACACCATCGCCGAGGCGCGCAGGAACTTTCCCGGGGTCCCGAAACTGGCTGTCATTCAGGCGGTTGCCCTCGCCAATGCGGGCCGCAACGAGGAGGCCGTGCGGATTTTCGAGGAGGCGGCGGTTGAAGCGGCCGACGTGCAGCCGGAAATTCTGGACGGGGAATTTTATTTCCACTACGGAGCGGCGGCCGAGCAGGCGGGGCGCCGCGAAAAGGCCGAGCAGATGTTCCGCCGCTCGATCAAGCTGGATCCCCCCAACGCGGCCCGCGCCTACAACTACCTCGGGTACATGTGGGTGGACCGCAACGAAAACCTCGACGAGGCCGAACAATTCATCCGCCGAGCCCTTGAGCTCGATCCCACCAACGGCGCCTACATCGACAGCCTCGGGTGGCTCTACTACCGCCGGGGAAAATTCGAGGATGCCCTCGCAACCCTCCTCCGAGCCGCCGAACACCTGCCCGAGCCCGACGCGGTCGTCCTCGACCATATCGGCGACGCCTTCGAAAAGCTCGGGCGCACGGCCGAAGCCGTTCTCTACTGGAACAAAGCCCTCGCCCTCGATCCCGAAAACGCGGCAATTGCCGCAAAAGCCGACGCACTCACCGACCAGGTCGTCAGGCAACCGTCCGCCGCCCCGTGATCTCCTCCGCCACCTCGCGGGCGAAGTAAGACAGGATGATGTCCGCCCCCGCGCGCCGGATCGCCGTGAGCGCTTCGTCGCGGGTTGCGCGGTAGTCGGTCCACCCGGCGGCGGCGGCGGCATGGATGTGCGCGAATTCACCGCTCACCTGATAGGCGGCGACCGGCACCCGCGCCTGTTCGCGCACGGCGCGGATCACGTCGAGGCAGGGACCGGCGGGTTTGACCATCACGAAGTCGGCGCCTTCGGCCTCGTCGAGCGCGGCTTCGCGGAGTGCCTCGCGCAGGTTGCCGGGGGCGATTTGGTAGGTTGCCTTGGAAACGGGTGCGGCGGAGGATTGGCTGCCGACGGCCTCCCGGAACGGCCCGTAATAGGCGGAGGCAAATTTTGCCGAGTAGGCGAGGATTGCGGTTTTTTGGAATCCGGCATGGTCGAGGGCGCCGCGGATGGCGCCGATGCGCCCGTCCATCATGTCGGAGGGCGCGACAATATCGGCACCGGCGGCAGCGTACAGGATGGCGAGGCGGGCGAGGGCTTCGACGGTTTCGTCGTTGGCGACGTCCGCGCCGCCGGGTTCGAGCAATCCGTCGTGACCGTGGGATGTGAAGGGGTCGAGGGCGACGTCGGCCACCACGGCGAGGGACGGCACGGCACCCTTGACGGCCCGCACGGTCCGCGCGATGAGGCCGTTTTCGTCGAAGGCGGCCGTGCCCGCTGGGTCTTTGAGGGAGGGGTCGATGCACGGGAAGAGGGCGACGGCGCGGATGCCGGCATCGGCGGCGCGTTCGCATTCGCGCAGAAGGGTCGGCAGTGCGTGGCGGACGACGCCCGGCATCGAGGGGATCTCGGACGGGGAGGGGCGGTCGTGGACGAAGAGCGGGAGGACGAGGTGGTCCGGGGAGAGCCGGGTTTCGTTGGCGAGGGAGCGGACGGCGTGGGATCCGCGCAGGCGGCGCGGGCGGATGGGCAGATTGAGAGGCATTGCACCGAGCATGCCGCATGGGGTATGTGCAGGGCAAGATGTCACTGGTTT
>CAZGNH010000071.1:0-1758 GCA_964527025.1 uncultured Chthoniobacterales bacterium
GGCTCCCTGAACGCGAGCTTGAAAGACCCCTTCGGCCCGGGGGCCCAGCCCCTGCCGCAGGCAGGCGCGGGCCCTCCGGCTCCCCTCAAACCGCACCCCGGCGCGAAACGCATCTGCCGGGGCCATTGCCCCGGCACCCATAAGTGGCCGCCGACGGCGGCATAAGTGGTGCCGAATAATGCCAATCAACTCCCGCCGCAGGCGGCATGCTCATTGTGTATTGGAAAGGTTCGAAGGTTCCCTGTGAGCCCCGGCATCCCGCGGGGTTTGTTTGGGGCGGATCAGGCAGAAGCTTGTGAAGAGCGGGCGGCTCAGTCGCCGCCAACGAGTTCGGCAAGGTCGGCGGCTGTGAGGTGGGCGGAGGCGGATTCCTCATCCAGAACGCCTTCGAGCAACCTGCGCTTGCGGGTTTGGAGGCCGAGAACGCGTTCTTCGACTGTGTTGCGGCAAACGAGTTTGATGGATGTGACCACGCGGTTTTGGCCGATACGGTGGGTGCGGTCGGTGGCCTGGTCTTCGACGGCGGGATTCCACCACGGGTCGAAGTGAATGACCGTGTCGGCGGCGGTGAGGTTCAGGCCGACCCCGCCGGCTTTGAGGCTGATGAGAAAGACCGGAATTTCGCCGCTCTCTTGGAATGAGCGGACGACGGACTGCCGGTCTTTGGTCGAGCCATCGAGGCGGACGAATCGGATTTCGTCCTCGTCCAGTGCCTCACCGATGAGGTCGAGCATGCTGGTAAACTGGCTGAAAACGAGTGCGCGATGGCCGCCATCGACGGCCTCTTGGAGGATTTCCCGGAGGGCGTCCAGCTTGGCGGAGCGGCCGTCCGCCGCGCCCAGCAACCGGAGGTCGCAGCAGGCTTGGCGGAGGCGAAGCAGGGCGGTGAGTGCGCGCATGCGGGCCGGGCCGCCGCCGCTGCTCTTGCGCAGGGCGTCCACCTGCTCTCTTGCCGCGCGTTGCAACTGCCCATAGGCGGCCTTTTGGCCGTCGCTGAGTTCCACTTCGACGACCTGCTCGATTTTTGGGGGCAGCTCGGTGAGGATCTCCTTCTTCAACCGGCGCAAGACAAACGGTCCCACCCGGCGGCCAAGGCGCAGGCGGACCGACCCGCCGGCCCCCGCGACGAGGGGTTCTTCGTAGCGCGAGCGAAAATCCTCGCGCGACCCAAGGTAGCCGGGCGCCAAAAACTCGAAGAGCGACCAAAGGTCCCGCAGGGAATTCTCCACGGGAGTGCCGGTGAGGATGAAGCGGGCTGCAGCCTTGAGGCGGCAGGCGGCCCGGGCATTCTGACTCCCCGGGTTTTTGATGTGCTGGGCCTCATCGAGAATCACGGCGCTGAAATCCATGCCACCATATTTTTCGATGTCCCTGCGCAGGAGGGCGTAGCTCGTCACGGCCAGCCGGCAATCGCGAACCGCTCCGAGCGCCTTGTCGCGGTTGGGGCCGTCGATTGCCACCGTCCTGAGCGCGGGCAAAAATCTGGCTGCCTCCCGTGTCCAATTCCAAACCAATGAGGACGGGCACACGACAAGGCAGGGGCCGCGCATGGCTTCGACAAGGGAAAGGGTCTGGACCGTCTTGCCCAGGCCCATTTCATCGGCCAGCAAGCCCCCCAGTCCACGGCGTGCGCGGTCCAACATCCAAAGAGTTCCCACGACCTGGTAGGGCCGCAAAATTTCCCGCATCCGGCCGAGTTGACCGGCTTCGGCGGGGGGGGGTGCCGGGGCGCCCCCGGGGGCGCCCCCCTTGGGCCCC
>CAZGNH010000072.1:0-3419 GCA_964527025.1 uncultured Chthoniobacterales bacterium
CCTCTGCCTCGCCCCATCCGAACCCGCCTCTCTCTCTGTCCGCCTCCCCGAACGCCTCCGAAAAAGGGACGTGCGCGCCACCCTCGAAAAACCGCCCGACGGAATCAAAATCACCAAAATCACACCCGGCGATGACGGCACCATGGAAATTGTCTTCGTTGCGGACGCCGCAGCGGCAAAACCGGGCATGCGCGGCAACCTCTTCGTTGCTCTCAGTGCCCAAGCCGGAAACCCCGACAAGCAGGAGAAGCGCCGCCACCTCCTTGGACTGCTCCCGGCCATTCCCTTCGAGGTGGCCGCCCCCCCGGTCCTCTCCGACGCGGCAGGCATCCCGCACGCCAACCCCTGATCGCACAACCGCTGCCCGCAACCGAGGGCTCCAGTCCACAGATCTCCTGATTTTTGCCGCAGGAGCGGAGGCCCGTGCAGCGAAGCGGCCGGCAGGGCGGGTCGGGTTGCGTGAGGGAAAGACTTTCCGCGCGCGTGGCCTCAACCGGTGAATTCTCTGAGGACGAGGGTCGCGTTGTGGCCGCCGAACCCGAACGAGTTGCTGACGGCGACGCGGATTTTCTTTTCGCGTGCGGTGTTTGCGACGTGGTTGATGTCGCACGCGGGATCCGGGTTGTCGAGGTTGATGGTCGGCGGGACCACGCCGTGACAAATGGCCAGAGCCGATGCGGCGGCTTCGACTCCGCCCGCCGCCCCGAGCAGGTGTCCGGTCATGGATTTGGTCGAACTGACCGGGATGGATTTGGTCTGGTCGCCGAGGACGAGCTTGATGGCTTTGGCCTCGCAGATGTCTCCCAGCGGGGTCGAGGTGGCATGGGCGTTGATGTAATCGACGTCCTCAGGGTTGACCCCCGCGTGCTTCATGGCGATTTCCATGGCCCGGGCGGCGCCTTTGCCGTCGGGCTGGGGCTGGGTCATGTGGTAGGCATCGCCCGTGGACCCGTAGCCGGCCAGCTCGCAATAGATGCGCGCCCCGCGCTTCTTGGCGTGTTCCAGCTCCTCGATGAGCAGGATGCCGGCGCCCTCTCCCATGACAAAGCCGTCGCGGTCGCGGTCGAACGGGCGGCAGGCGTGTGCGGGGTCGTCGTTGCGTTCGCTGAGAGCTTTCATGGCGGCGAATCCGGCCATGCCCAGCGGAGTGATGGTGGCTTCGCTGCCGCCGGCCAGAAAAATGTCGGCATCGCCGAACTTGAGGGTCCGCCATGCCTCGCCGATCGAATTGTTTCCGGTGGCGCACGCGGTCACAATGCACATGTTGGGTCCCCCAAGGCCGTGCTCCATGGAAATAATCCCGCTGGCCATATTGCTGATCATCATGGCGATCGTGAAGGGCGAGGTGCGCGACGGGCCGCGGTCGAACAGGCGCCGGCACTCGTCCTCCATGCTCTTGAGTCCACCGATCCCGCTGCCCACCATCACTCCAAACCGGTCGCGATCGGTCGTCGCGGGATCCAGACCCCCGTCCTCGAGCGCCAGCTTCGAGGCCGCAACAGCCAACTGCGCAAACCGGTCGGTCCGCTTGGCCGCCTTCGGGTTCTTGAAATACGACCCCGGGTCGAAGTCCTTCACCTCGCCGGCGATCTTGCAATCGTGCTCGGAGGAATCAAACGCGGAGTACAGGGAAATGCCGCCGCGACCTTCGGACAAATTGCCCCAGAATGTGGCTATGTCGTTGCCAACCGGGGTGATGAGCCCCATTCCGGTTACTACTACTCTGCGGTCATTTATCATGGGATCGTTTGGGTTTGGCTTTTGGCCGTCCCGTAATCGAAGGAAAGCAGAGCCGCTTGGCAATCAAAAAAATGCGTCAACGTGTTCCCATGCCGACACTCTGCACGGTTTGGAAGAGCTTGCCCTCGGTTTTGATCGAAGGGGCGATGATGATTTCCGTTTCCTGAAGTTCGCGGATTGTGGATGCCCCGACATTGCCCATGCAGGTGGTGATGGCCCCGACGAGGTTCTGGCTGCCGTCGTCCACTTCCGCGGGGCCGAAGAGGATTTGGCGCAGGCTGCCGGTGACGCCGACCTTGATGCGGGTTCCGCGGGGGAGGTTGGCGTGGGGTGTGGCCATGCCCCAGTGGTTGCCGCAACCGGGGGCCTCGTGGGCTTTGGCAAAGGCGCTGCCAACCATCACGGCGTCGGCCCCGCAGGCCAGGGCCTTGCAGACGTCGCCGCCCTTGCTCATGCCGCCGTCGGTGATAATCGGCACGTAGCGGCCGGTCATTTTGAAATACTGGTCGCGCGCCGCGGCGCAGTCGACCGTCGCGGTCACCTGGGGACCCCCGAGGCCGAGCACCCCGCGCGAGGTGCAGGCCGCTCCCGGGCCGACGCCGATCAACACGGCGGCCACACCGGTCTGCATCAGTTCGAGGGTTGCCGGGAGGGTGACTGTATTGCCGACGATGACCGGCACCTTCATGGTGGCGCAAAAATGTGTGATATCGAGGGTTTCGTATTCGGTCGAGAGATGGCGGACGGTCGAGACGGTCGATTGGACGACGAAGACATCGGCTCCAGCCTCCTGGGCGATGGCCCCGTAGCGCTCGGCTTTCTGCGGGATCGAGCTGACCGCGGCGATCACACCCCCCGCTTTGATTTCTTCGACCCGCCGGGCGATGAGATCCTCGCGCACCGGCTGGGTGTAAATTTTCTGGATGAGGCCGGTGACGTGATCTTTGTCGGCGGCGACGATTTCGCCGAGCACCTCCGATGGGTTTTCGTAGCGCGTCTGGACGCCTTCGAGATTGAGGACGGCGAGCGCGCCGAGTTTGCCCATGGCGATGGCGAAGCGCACATCGACAACGCCGTCCATGGCGCTGGCGAGGATGGGAGCCGGCAGAGTGATTGGCGGGGCGTCACGCCGCGGGAGTGAGAAGGAGGGATCGACTTCGTTCGGGTTGATGGTGATATCGCCGGGCACCAGGGCGATCTCGTCGAAGCCATAGGTGACCCGCGCCTTGCGGTTTTTTCCAATCCACATTCCCATAAGATTTAGATTCGGTTGACGGGGTTTTGTTCGTTGAGTGTGCCGCAGCGCGGGCAGGGGCGGGGCCCGTTTTTGCGGGAAACGGCATACACCAGTCCGCAGATCGCACACTGGGTCTTGCCACGAAAACCGCTTGCTTCCCGCAATCGCCGGCCCAGCGCGGATGCTATCCAAACAAAGAAAACCACGGCAAGAAAAACCAGCAGGTAAATAAAAAAGAGGCCGGTGATGTCGACGCGGATCATTCGGCCGGGAGGGGCCGGAGATCGGCGCCCCAGAGGAAGGTTGCCATTCCCCATGCGGGGGAGGTGGTTTCCGGGAGGGGGTTGAAGCGGGCGGTGAGAAGGGCTCGGACGGCGCTTTGATCGAGGGATTCATTGCCCGAGGAGGCGAGGGGGAAGGCGTGGAGGACGGCGCCGTCCTC
>CAZGNH010000073.1:0-2385 GCA_964527025.1 uncultured Chthoniobacterales bacterium
GCATTCGAGCGCCCCCGGATGCGGGCGGCGGTCATGTCGTCACCCGGGGCGATGAATCCGCCCGTGTCCTCGCCGGTTGTTTGGGGGATAAAGCCCGGCGGCACGCGGTATTCCTTGGTGACGAGGTCGGTTGTGACGGCGCTGGCGGGAACAATCGAAACGGCAAACGGCTCGATTTTGTATTTGAGATTGGCGAGCTCGGTCAGGTAGCGGAGGGCTTCGATGAGCGGGACATTGGTAAGCGAGAGGGTGACGCGTGTGTCCGCCGATCCGCCTTGGACAGGGGTGTCCTCGAGAGAGGGCTCGTCGGTCGCCGGGGCGGCGGGTTGGGCGAGTTTGAGGACGATATTGACACCGCGCTTGTCCGCGGGGTCATCGGTCGAGGGGTCCAGATCCTTGCTGCGTTGCTGGAGGAATTGGACCGCCTCTCGGACGGTTGTGTCGCGGAGGTCCACACGCGGGATGATGATGCCGTTGAGTTTGGCGCTGATGGCCTCGGTTGTGCGCGTGTCGCTGCGGAGGGTTTTGGCCGAGTCCGTCCCTCGGGCCTCGATGCCCTGGCGGAGGGGGCGGTCCCATGCACGGTCGGCGAGCCAGAGGAGACGCGAGCGGGTTTCGTTGTAGGCGCTTCCGTAATACATGGACTTTTGTTTTTGGACGCGTTCCATGCCTGTGCGGGCGGCTTTGTTGTAGGGGTCGATGAGGAGAATCTGCTCGTAGCGCTTCATGGCGAGGTCGTAGCGCCCCGCATTGAAGAAGCCCTCCGCCTCAACAAAAAATTTGTTCACTTCGTCACGGTCGGCGGCAAAGCCCGGTGTGATGGTCTTGTTGAAATAGTCCGGCTGTTCGAGCCGTGACAGGAGGCGTACGGCCGCGCGGTTTTCCGGGTCGAACTGTGGGAGGAGAACCGTCTTGGCGACGCGTTCGGCATCCGCAAAGCGGCCATTGGCAATCAAATCTTCCGCATACTTGAGGGCCGTGGAGGCAAAGGCCTTGACGACCGGATTGCGCACGCGGGTGGTGGCGGCTCCCTCCGGGATTTTCTCGAGGGCATCGAGGTAATGCACGTAGGCCGATTCGAGGTCATTTCGGGCAAGGGCGCGCTCGGCCTGCCGGACCGCTGTTTCGGCGAGGAGAACCCCTTCCTGGCGGCGGACAATTTCGCGTTCGGCGATTGCGGCGGTATTCTGGGCCTGCAATCCGGGGAGCATGGCGGCGAGGCATATGGCGGGTATGCCCGCGCGCACGAGCCTCACGGCTGCTTTCGGAAGGTGTTTGTAAATCGGGCGGCTGTTCATCGAAAAAATTCCTCCGGGGGCTTATTGGGGCATGGGGATGGTGAGCGGGTCGGCAAAGACGGCTTCCTGTTCGATGCCGGAAATGTCGGGTCCGGGAAGATCCTCCCCCTCCTCGTCAATTTGGATAATCGGCTGGCCGGCGGGATCCAGGAGGCTGGCCGTGACAAACATGATCAGGTTGCGCTTGATGTGCTGGTCGGCGTTGGTGCGGAACAGGCGGCCTGCCAGCGGGATGTCTCCAAGGATCGGGACCTTGTCCTGCACCTTTTGCACGTCTTCACGGAGGAGACCGCCGAGAACGACCGTCTGTCCGTCGTAGACCGTCACTTCGGTCGTCACCTCTCTCGTCGAGAAGACCGGGCGGTTGATGATGTTATCCGTGAGGAGAACTTGCCCGGACAAAGCAAACCCGGCCACCGTGACGTCGGTAAAAATCGGGCTTCCGTAATTAATAAACCCTTCAAATTCGACGACGCGGGGAGCGAGGATGAGGTCGATGCTGAAGTTGTCGGGGCCGACCGTTGGTTCGACCTCGAGGGTAATCCCGACATTTTTCGTCTCGAAACTGGTGGGAGTCGTCGGCACCACCGGTGTCAACACCGAGCCAGCGACCGATGTTGTCTGCGGGAGGTCATATTCCGAAGGATAGCGGAATTCGCGGACGATTTCGATGGTGGCGCGCTGGCCGCTTTTGGTGGTGACCTTGGGGGCGCTGACGAGGTCCACGCCTTTTTGTTGGCTGAGGGCGCGGAGGACGACCTGGAATTCCGGGTTGGTGAAGACGCCGGCGAGGGCAAGGACGGCGGGGGCGGGTCCGACCGGGGTGGCGAAGAGGAGGGCATCGACGGCATTGACCGAGATGGCGGTCGTGCCGCTGCGGTTGCCTCCGGTGACGGAGCCCGAGGTCGCCGAGGCGGCACCGATGGGGACCGTTGTGGAACCCGGAGTCAGAAGCGGAAACGCATTGGCATTGATGGCACCACCCCCGAATTCCGTTCCTCCCCCGCCATAGACCCCCGAGCCGAACGGCATATTGAACTGGCCCACCAGCCAGTCAATGCCAAGCTCCTGCAGGTTGTTTTGGGTG
>CAZGNH010000074.1:0-3451 GCA_964527025.1 uncultured Chthoniobacterales bacterium
TCGCCGAAGACATCGTCGATCAGGTAAAGGGGCGGGGAGCCGTTGCCGCGGGCGAGGGCGAGGGATTGTGCGAGTTTGAGTCCGAGTGCGGCGGAGCGCTGTTGTCCTTCGGAGGCGAAGGTCGCTGCGGGGCGCCCGTCGAGCATGAGCGCAAGATCGTCCCGGTGGGGTCCGCGCGTGGTGGTGCGCAGACGCGTTTCCTCGTCGTGGCTTGCGGCCAGATCTTCGTGCATGGGAGTGCCCGCACCGGGCCGGTGGGAAACCGAAAGGATTTCTCCGGATCCCGAAATGGCGCGGTAGGAGGAGGAAATTCCTGCGGCAAGGCCGGCGCACATCCGCGCCCGCGCCGCGAGAAGGTGGTCGCCCGCGGCGCAAAGCGGTGCGTCGAAAGCCTCGATTTCCCGGCGGGGACGGCCTTCGCGCAGGAGGGTGTTGCGCGAGCGCAGGGCGCGCTCGTAGGCGCGGAGCTGCCGCAGGTAGCCGGGCAATGTCTGTACACCAAGGAAATCCAGAAACCGCCGCCGCCCGGATCCGCCGCCCCGCACCAAATCAAGGTCGGTGTTTGAAATCCATGCGACCCGCGCAACCGCCAAATAGTCGGATGCCGTGGATTGGGGCTTTGAATCGAGGGCAAAATGCCTGAGACGGTTGGCCACCTTGAGGGCCAGGTGTCTGCCCCCGCAGATGCCGTCAATGCCGAACCCTTCGGTCCCGAACCGCACGCACTCCGAAGGGGAGTTCGTGCGCGGCGACTGGAGGCGAAGCAGAAGGCACACCGCCTCGAGGAGCGACGTCTTGCCCTGCGCATTGGGCCCGACAAGGAAATTCACCCCCGCGTCCGGTTCGAAGACAAGCTCCCCGAAGAGCCGGAAATCCCGCAGGCGCAGACGCATCAACATCGTGCCAACCAGTGAACCCCATTTCGGGCGTTTGTCCACAACACAGGAATTGCGAATTGCCCGCGGGAGGGGCAGGATGGGGATCGCCAAGCCCGCCTCCCGTGCAACTCGACTTCGACCTCACCCCGCGCAAACCCTGCGACGGACAGCCTCCTCCGCCCGGGGAGGCTCCGCCGGAACGGCCGCTGACGGTTTCCGAGATCACGCGCAAGGTGCGCGGGCTTCTTGAGGAGGGGATTGGCAATGTGTGGGTCGAGGGGGAAATTTCCAATCACCGGAGGCAGGCTTCGGGGCACCATTATTTCACGCTCAAGGACGATGCCTCGCAGCTTGCGTGTGTGTTGTTTGCGCGCGCAGCGGCGGCGCTTGGAGAGGTGCGGATTGGGGATGGAGTCCACATCGAGGTGTTCGGTGCCCTCGGGGTCTACGAACCGCGGGGGCAGTACCAGCTCATTGTGCGCAAGGTGCGCCTGCGCGGGGAGGGGGCTCTTCAGGCAAAATTCGAGGCGCTCAAGAGGAAACTTGAGGTGGAGGGGTTGTTTGCGCCCGCCCGCAAGCGCGCGCTGCCGAAGTTTCCTTCGAGGGTGGGGCTTGTCACTTCCCCGACGGGGGCGGCTCTGCGGGATTTTTTGGATGTGTTGCACCGGCGTCACCCGGGCATCGGGGTCGTCATCAACCCGGTGCGCGTGCAGGGGCGCGGGGCCGCGGCGGAGATTGCGCGGGCGGTGCGCGCATTTTCGGAGGCGCCGGCCGGGGGGATTCCCGTGGTGGATGTGGTGGTGGTTACGCGCGGCGGCGGCAGCATCGAAGACCTTTGGGAATTCAACGAAGAGGAGGTGGCGCGGGCGGTGGCCGCCTCTTCGGTGCCGGTGGTCAGCGCCGTCGGCCACGAGATCGATTTCACCATCTGCGACTTTGCGGCGGATGTGCGGGCGCCGACCCCCAGCGCCGCCGCCGAAATCCTCTCTGCCGATGCCGCCGAGGTCGCCGCGCGCCTCGGGCGCGAGCACATGCGCATGGTCCGTGCGTGCCGCGGGGCCATGGATCTGTCCACGGCGCGCTTGCGCGCGGTTTCCCTTCCCCGTCTCCTGCGGGAACCCATGCGGGCTGTGGACCGCTGCCGTCAAAGCCTCGACCGCGGACTCGATCATCTTGCGCGCACGGTCACGCGGGCCATGGATGCCAACCGCAATGCCCTCGCCACGGCTTCCGCCCGGATGGCCCCCAAAAGTCTGGTTCCCGCCATCGGGCACCTTCGCAGCAGGACGGACGCGCTGTGGTCGCGCCTCGGCTCCGCCCAGCGCGACGGGCGGGCCTCGGTCACCGCCCGCCTGCGGGAAGCCGCCGCCCGGCTCGAAACCCTCGATCCCTCGGCCACGCTCGCCCGCGGTTTTACGATCACCTGCGACGCCCGCGGCAAACCCCTCACATCGGCCTCCGCCGCCCGCGCAGCCGGCACGCTCCGCACCCGCTTCGCCGACGGGGAAATCCGCTCGAAGGTCAAGGCGGACTGAACCGGTTCCGCCCTTGCACCTGCCGGATGTCGGGGCAATAGTGGAACAATGCGCCGCTCTTTTCTTCCGCTCGCCCTCGTGGCAGGCCTCTCCCCCGTGCTCACGCAAGCGCAGGACACCGACCGCAACACCCTCGTCTTCCCTCCCGGCGCCAAAGCCCCGGCCGCGACACCCGCTCCGCCTCCCGCCGACGCATCGACATCCCCCGCCGGCACGATCGACCTCTTCTTCCTTGCCCTGCAGGGCGACAATGTCGAGGCGGCTTACGAAAATCTCGTGAAGGGAACCATCATCGCCGACCGCAAGGAAGACGTCACCGGGCTGATCGCGCGCACACGCGAAGCACTGGACAGTTACGGCCCAATCCGGGGCTACGAACTCATCGAGGAGCGCGCCGTCGGCAAACACCTCGTGCGCCGCACATGCCTCTCGCTCAATACAGACCTCCCGCTCCGCTGGCGGTTTTACTTTTACCTGAGCGAAGGGCGCTGGGGACTCGTGGACCTGCGCGTCGATGACGGCCTTGCGGAGCTTTTCGAGGACTCCGCCCGCAAGGGCGGCGGGTGACCGCTTGTCCCCCCCCGGCGATGAATCCTCTCCGCATCCCTTGACCGAGGAACCGCCCATTGCCTCCCCGTCCGGGGATCCGCCCCCGCGCCGGCGCCGACGGCGGCGCATCATCCTTGTGACCATGGCATGCATCTTCCTTGCGGGCATCTTTCTGACGGGAGGAGCCGTCCTCGCTGCATGGCAACGCCTTCCTTGGATTGCCACCCGGGCAATCGAACGGGTCCTGCCGGGCGTGCGCGCCGAAGTCGACGGAATCAAAGTCATCCTTCCCGGGCGTCTGGAAATTTCCAGCCTTGTCCTGCGTTCGAGGAAAACCGGCGACGAGCTTTTGCGCTTGCGCGGCGGGGCGGTGGTCATGGATCTGCGGGAATTGTTTGTGAGGCGCATCCGGGAGGTCCGCCTCGATCACCCGCGGATTGTGGTTTCGCCGGAGCTGTTGATGGCGTTGGGTGCCGGAGGCGGGAGGGA
>CAZGNH010000075.1:0-2000 GCA_964527025.1 uncultured Chthoniobacterales bacterium
GCTGGCGCGGAGGTCTTCGTGGATGATCGAGGCCCGTTGGGCGCGGATGGGGCCGGGGGAGAACCTGTGCCCAAGGATGCCGGGGGCGGCCGGTGGGCCGACGGGGGTTGGCGCGGTGGGTTGCGCCTTTTCGGGTGTGCGCAGGGTGGCTTTGAGGTCGAGCACATCGACCGATTCGACCCGCCACCGGCCGCGCAGGACCGCCCTCCAATCCATGACGGCCCGCACTTGGCTGGCATCCAAATCCGCGATCGGGGAACCCGGCAGGCCGCGCGCCCGCAGGGCGTCCGAATACACGTTCGAACCACTCCACCGCAACGGCTCATACACGGCCTCGGCCCGCAATGCCGCACCCGTGTGCTCCGACACAAGCCGTCGAAACTCTCCGCCGCGCAAATACCCCCCAACCCATGCCGACGTCCCCACCGCAAACACCGCCACCAAAACGGCAAGCGCCCCCAAGGCGACAAGCGCCACACGCAACCCGCTCCGCCTCCTGCTCATGGTCCAGCTTTACGCCAGGAAAGCCCTAATGTCCCTGAAGATATTCACGCATCTCGTAAAGAACCGGGTCGCGACGGGGCCTCCCCCTGCGCGCCTTCATGAGCGACCGCACAGCGCCGGGCTCCTCGCCCTCCCCACCGAACGTCCCCTCCCCGATCTCATCCAGCGCATCACCGAATTCCTCCTCGAGTTTTTCGGGATCTTCGCCGCTTTCCAGCCGCCGGAGCATTTGCTCCATCTCGCCCGGCACCTCCCGGCCCGTCGCCTCGGTCATCTTCCTCATCAGGCGCCCGAGCATGCGGGGATCCGGATTGGTTTCATCAATCCCGGCCATTTCCCGCTCCATCTCGGCCATCGCGCGCTCGAGGCGCGGGTCGGATCCAGCGCCGCCGGGCTCCTCACCGGTTTTTTCCCGTGCCCGCCCGGTGACCGCAAATTGCGACACAAGCCGCTCCATGCGGGCCTTCGGGTTGTCGGGGCACCGGGGCATGCGGTTTCTGTCGCCGGTGCTGCGCGCGAAGAAACTGTAAATTTTGTGCGTGTCGGGAGAATAGAATTCGTAAATCGGCATGGTCTGTTCCGGCAAAGTGTGGCCCGTCCGCGGGGAAATTTCAAGCCACGGTGCGGGTGTCTTGCGGGCGGGGCGGGGATGGCGTAGGCTTGCGCGCAATGTTTTCAAGGCTTTCGGACAAAGTGCAGGGGGTGCTCAAGGATTTGCGAGGGCACGGGAGGATCAGCGAGGAGAATGTGACCTCGGCCATGCGGGAGATCCGCATGGCGCTTCTCGAGGCCGACGTCCACTTCTCGGTGGCCAGGACGTTCATTGCGCGGGTGAAGGAGAAGGCGTTGGGCGAGGGCGTGTTGTTGAGTGTGACGCCCGGCCAGCAGATCGTTAAAATTTTCCACGATGAGTTGACGGCGCTGCTGGGCGGGAACGCGGTTCCCATGGCGTCCGCCCGCCCGCTGAAAATCCTTGTCGTCGGCCTCAACGGCGCAGGCAAAACGACCTCCTCGGCCAAACTGGCCCTCTGGCTGAAAGGCCGGGGCCACCAACCGCGGCTTGTCGCCTGCGACCTGCGGCGCCCGGCCGCCATCGCCCAGCTTGTGACCCTTGGCGCCCAGACGGGCGTCCCGGTTTTCCAGCCCCCGCCGGGAATGACCGACGCGGTGGCCTGCGCCTCCGACGGTTCCCACTGGTGCTCGCAAAACGGCGGCGACGTCCAGATCTTTGACACCGCCGGGCGGCAGGAAATCGACGGCCCCCTCATCGAAGAACTGGTCGCCGTCAAAAACGCCGTCGACCCCCACGAAATCCTGCTCGTGTGCGATGCCGCCACCGGCCAGCAGGCCGTCAGTGTCGCCGAACACTTCCACAAAGCCCTCTCCCTCACCGGCATCATCCTCACCAAACTCGACGGCGACGCCCGCGGCGGCGCCGCCCTCTCCCTGCGCGAAGTCACCGGCCAACCCATCAAATTCGCCGGCACCGGCGAAAA
>CAZGNH010000076.1:0-4135 GCA_964527025.1 uncultured Chthoniobacterales bacterium
GTAGGCGCGCACACCATCCCAGTAGGCCCACTGGAGGTCGGTATCGAGGTTCATTTTGATGGCCCCGTAGCCGATGGCCTCGCGGATTTCCTCGCGCGAGGATCCCGAGCCGCCGTGGAAGACGAAGTTGACCGGTTTGGGGCCGGTGGCGTGTTTCTTTTCGATGAACTTCTGGGAGGCGTCGAGGATCGGCGGTTTGAGTTTGACGTTGCCGGGTTTGTAGACGCCGTGGACATTGCCGAAGGCGGCGGCCACCGTGAAGCGCGGGCTGATTTTGCCGAGGGTTTCGTAGGCATGGGCGACGTGTTCGGGCTGCGTGTAGAGGCGCGATTCGTCCACCGCGGAGTTGTCCACGCCGTCCTCTTCACCGCCCGTGACGCCGAGCTCGATTTCAAGGGTCATGCCAAGGCAATTCATGCGCTCGAGGTATGCGGCGCAGGTGGCAATATTTTCCTCGAGGGGTTCCTCCGAGAGGTCCAGCATGTGCGAGCTGTATAGCGGCCGGCCGGTGGCCTTGAAGTGCTTTTCGCCGGCTTCGAGCAAGCCGTCCACCCATGGCAGCAGTTTGCGGGCGCAGTGGTCGGTATGGAGGATGACCGGCACCCCGTAAGCTTCGGCGGCATGGGCCGTGTAATGCGCGGCGGCCACTCCGCCAAGGATGGCCCCGGTCTGGTTTTCCTTGGTGATCGACTTGCCGATGAAGAAGTGGGCGCCGCCGTTCGAAAACTGGACGATGACCGGTGACTGGAGGTTGCGTGCCGCGGCGAGGGTCGCGTTGACCGAGCTGCTGCTGATGCAATTGACGGCCGGCAGGGCGTATCCGTTGGCTTTGGCGTCGGCGAAAACCGCGCCGACTTCGTCGCCGAAGAGGACTCCGGCCCGGAATTTGGTGTTGGGTGTGCTCATGGTGTGCAAGTGGGGCAATCTAGCGGGGAGAGTTCCGCGTGTCCCGTCTTTTTTCGTCACCCTTGTTTCGCGCGACCATGCGGATGGGCGGGGGGGGCGAGTGTGTTCCGCGCTTGCGCCCTTGGCAGGGCGATCGCCGTTGCCGGGGGGACGAGCGGTGTCGGCATCGTCCGGAGGGAAACTTGCACGTCCGCCTCCGCGGGGGTAGGAACATTCTCATGCCCGCCACAGACACTTCGCTTCGTTGGGAGCGACACGGCGATACGCTCGACGTTTTGCTGCCGCAGCGCCTTGACGCGGCGGTTGTGTCGGGCGCGTGGAATCCGCTCCTCAAGGCGGCTGCGGAATGCGCGAAGGCTGTCATTGACGCGGCGGCCCTGCAGACGTGCGACGGGGCCGGGATGGCGCTCCTGCGCGAACTCACTTCCCGGCACAAGGCGACCATCAACGAGCTGGACGCCTCTCTCAAAGAACTCCTGGAATCGGCACCTCCCGCCCCCAAAACTCCGCCGGCGGACAAAACAACCCCAGCGACCGCAACCGCCGACCAAATCCGCGTCCTTGGCAAACTCGCTCACGATTTTTTCCGGGATTTCGTCGAGATTGTGGCCTTTGTCGGCGAACTGGCGGCGACCCTCGCCGCCTGCATCCGCCACCCGCGGCTTGTCCGGTGGAACGATCTCTTTGTCACCGCCGAACGGGCAGGGGTCGATGCCCTGCCCATCGTCGGAGTCATCTCGCTGCTCACAGGAATGATCCTCGCCTTCCAGGCATCGACGGCCCTGCGCCAGTTCGGCGCCGATATCTTTGTTGTGAACCTTGTCTCACTGGCCATGCTCCGCGAAATGGGAGTGATCATGACGGCGGTTGTGCTGGCGGGGCGCTCGGGCTCGGCCTTCGCCGCCGAGATTGGATCGATGAAAATCAACGAGGAGATTGACGCGCTGCGGACGATGGGGCTCGATCCGGTGCGGTTTCTTGCGGTTCCCCGGGTTCTGGCCGGCGTCCTTGTCATGCCGCCCCTTGTGATGTTTTCCATGGCCGCGGGGATCTTGGGAGGGTTTCTCGTGATGCGGTTCGAGGGGTTTCCGATGCAGACCCTCTGGAATCAACTGGTCGGGGCGGTCACGATCAACGACCTGTTTGTCGGCTTGGTGAAGTCGTTTTTCATGGGGATGCTTGTGGCGGCGATCGGGTGTTTGCGCGGGTTGCAGACGCGTTCGGGATCCGGTTCTGTCGGGCTTTCGACGACGCGCGCGGTGGTCAGCGGCATCTTCCTCATCGTGCTGGCCGACGCCGCCTTCTCGCTGGTCTTTTACATCTTGAAAATCTGATGTCCGAACCCGCCATTGAAGTCGAGAGCCTGCGTGCGGCCTACGGGGAGGAGGTTGTCCTCGACGGGGTCTCATTCTCCGTGGCGCGCGGAGAGATCGTGACCATTCTCGGAGGGTCGGGGTGCGGCAAGACGACCCTGCTGCGCAACATGATCGGACTCGAGAATCCCGCGGCGGGCAGGGTCCTGATCGGCGGGCGCGATCTCTGTGCGACATCGGGTGTGGACCGGCTCGAAGTCTTGCGGCTTTTTGGTGTGATGTTTCAATCGGGGGCTTTGTTCGGATCGATGACCCTTTCTGAAAACATCGAGCTGGCACTCGCGGAATTCACCGATTTGCCCGGGGAGGCGCGGCGGGCGGTGGCGCGCCTGAAGCTCGATTTGGTCGGGTTGGGGGATGCCGCATGGAAACTGCCCTCCGAGGTCAGCGGGGGAATGAGCAGGCGGGCGGCCATTGCCCGGGCGATGGCGCTTGATCCGGGGATTCTTTTTTTGGACGAGCCTTCGGCGGGACTGGATCCGGTTACTTCGGCGGAGATTGACGCATTGGTGCTGCAGTTGCGCGGGACGCTGGGGGTCACCTTCGTGCTTGTGACCCATGAGTTGGCGAGTATTTTTGCCATTGCCGACCGCGCCCTCATGCTCGACAAATCCGACAAGGGAATCATTGCGCAGGGGACTCCCGCAGAGCTCGGCGGGAAGTCCTCCGATCCCCGCGTGCATGCATTTTTCAACCGGGAGATTCCGCGGTCATGAGCGCACAGCCGCACTATTTCCGGCTGGGGGTTTTTATTTTGCTGGGTTTGGCGCTTGCCTTGGGCGCGGTGCTTGCCTTTGGGGGAGGCCAGTGGTTCCGGCCCAAGGTCTTCTGTGTGACGTATGTGGACAGCTCGGTACAGGGCATTGATGTCGGCACACAGGTCAAGTTCCGCGGGGTTCAGATCGGGAAGGTTCGTTCACTGGATTTTTCGTATAATTTATACGGGGCCGCAGCCGACGCCGATGCGAACCAAGCCGGCAACTACGTGGTGATCCTTATGGAGATTGACCACCGGGTTTCCCCGCACATGTTCGACCACCAGATGAAAGATCCCATGGAGAGGAACATCCAGGAGGGATTGCGCGTGCGGATCGAACCGCAGGGGATCACGGGACTCAATTACCTGGATTTTGGTTTCGTCGATCCCCAACGCTTCCCCCCGCTGGAAGTCCCATGGGAATCCGAATACCTCTACATCCCCTACGCCCCGGGTGAAATCACAAGCGCCCTCGACTCGGTCAACAATATCATGCGCGAACTTGAAAAACTCAATATCGCCGGCATCTCGAAAAACACCCAGGAGCTCCTCGAAAACCTCAACACGGCAGTCGTCGGCGCGCGCCTTGGCGAAGTAAGCGACGAAGTGCGCCGCCTCATCAGTGACCTCCGCAACACCGTCACCGAAGCCGATATCGAAGATGTCAGTGCCCGAATCCGCACCTTGACAACCGACCTCAGCGCCGCCGTCGAAGCCGCCAACATCGAGGAAGTCAGCAACGACGCCCGGCGCCTTATCAATGACCTCCGCCAAAGCAACCGGCGCCTCGAACGCAACCTCGCCAATCTCGAGAGCGCCACCAGCGCCAGCTCCGCCGACCTTCCGGAAGTCCTCGCCAACGCCGCCGAAATCTCCGAAAATCTCCGGTTCGTCTCCGAAGAAATCAAACGCCGCCCCTCGCTCCTCCTCTGGGGTTCACCTCGCAAACCCACGCCGACGCCCGCGCCCACTCCTCTGCCCAAGTTGCCCGGAAAGAATTAACCCGCATATCACTTTGGTGGGAGGAGGTCCGGGCGGCGGCGGCGGGTGAGTGCGGCGGCCTGTTCGGCGCGCCAATTGGCGATGGCGGCGTGGTTGC
>CAZGNH010000077.1:0-5378 GCA_964527025.1 uncultured Chthoniobacterales bacterium
GTAACTGGCCATGGCCACAACCCCGTAAACCGAAAATGCGATCCCAAGCTCGAAGTTGGTCAGCCCGAAGACCTCGAGCAGGGTCGGCCTGAACACACGGGCAAGGACAAACGGCAGGAAGAAGATGGTCTCACCCGCGAGGATCAGTGCCAGCAGGGTCGCCGATCTGCGAAGCCCCGGGTGCCCCCCATGCCCGTCCGGAGTCAAAACCGGGGCAATTCAGTCAATCCGCAGGGCCTTCCGGAATGCATCGGGAATCGGTGCCACAACGCGCCCAATGAGCGCATAATATTTGAGCGGCACACCCTCCATGGACAGACGGTGCGTGTAACGCTCAAGTTGGTAAATATCCAAGTATTTCGAGAAAATCAATTCACGTACAAAATGGGAGAATCCGGTGTCATCCGAGTGATCCAAAAAGGTTTCCTTGATATTGAAGGCAACCCAGCCATTGGTGACAACCAGCTTCAAAGCCTGGAAGAAAGCACTGGGTGGAATATCGCCAAAGCCAAGGGCGGCAACCGAGGTCAGGCAGTTGAAATTCCAGTCTTTCAAGTCGTCCTCCTGCTCCTTGGTCAGGTTTGTGAAATCCGCCACCACATACTCGTCATACACCGACGGACGGTCTCTGTAAGCAGCCTCCCGGGCCTCCGGGATGATGTCGGCGCCCACGATCCGCGAGACCCCGATGCCACGGAGCCGTTCGGCCATCATTCCGTTGCCCGCACCCAAATCAAAAACCCGCAGTCCGGTGCAGGTTTCGAACTCCGAAGAGACGCTTCGCTGCAGAAGATCCGTCACTTTCTGGGGCGATGTGCATTTGAGGCGTTCGTAAAAAAGCTGCTCATAGAGTCCCGGCCGCGAAAAAATCTGATCGTAATCGTGAAAGCGCAGTTTGACCGGCTCCCCATGTTCAACGACGTGGAAATAGGCTTCGGCCTGGGTGAGTTCGTGCTCTTGTTTTGATGGGAATTGAATTCTGTATCGTTTTTGCATGGTTGGATATGTGATCCAAACCGCCGAACGGCGGGTATGGAGCCACCGTGACGGGTGGGATGGAGTTGGTTAGCAGACCATGAGGCGACCGGCAACACCAAAACCCGCCAATATCAACCACGGGCAAAGCAGCCGGTGAGGGCACATTGTTGGGTTTTGTTCTTTCCACGGTGGCGGGCATGGGGTTTGATCCACATCCGTGACCACGGAAACTTCCCGATACAAGCGCGTTGTTTTGAAGCTCAGCGGGGAGGCTTTGAGGGAAAAGGGCAGCGGCGACAATATCTCGCCGCAGATTGTGCAGGAGATTGCGCAGCAGATTGCGCAGGTTCAGGCCATGGGGGTCGAGCTGGCGGTGGTGATCGGCGGCGGCAACATCTGGCGGGGGCTGGCCGCATCCCACCGGGGGATGAACCGTGCGACCGCCGATTACATGGGCATGCTCGCGACGGTGATCAACGGCCTGGCCCTCATGAGCGGGCTCGAGAACAACGGGGTGAGTGTCCGCGTCCAGACGGCCATTCAGATGCACAATGTGGCCGAGCCGTTCATTTTACGGCGGGCAATCCGCCTGCTCGAGACCGGCCATGTGGTGATTTTTGTGGCGGGCACGGGCAACCCGTTTTTTTCGACCGACACGACCGCCGCCCTGCGGGCAAGCGAGATCGGTGCCGATGTCATTCTCAAAGCCACCAAGGTCGACGGGGTTTACGACAGCGACCCGATGAAAAACCCCGACGCCGTCCGCTACGACCACATCACCTACCAGGAGGCGCTCGCCAAAAGACTCCAAGTGATGGATTCCACCGCCTTCAGCCTCTGCATGGACAACAAAATGCCCGTCATCGTCTTCGACATGAACCGCCCGGAAAACATCCGCAAGGCCCTCCTCGGGGAGAAGGTCGGCACGCTGGTTTCCGAGACCCCCTGATTTTGTGATTTTCCCCGGCGCGGGAATCGTATAGAACCGGCATGCAATGACACCCGAAGAAGCACTTTTCGAGGCGGAGGAGGGCATGGAGAAGTCCGTGAACTACATGCTGCACGAGTTTGCGGCGATCCGCACGGGCAAGGCCTCTCCCGCCCTTGTCGAGAGCCTCGATGTCGAGGCCTACGGCTCGGTCATGAAACTCAAGCAGTTGGCCCTCATTTCCGCGCCCGAGCCGCGTCTGCTGGTCATCCAGCCGTTTGACGCATCGACGGTGCGCGACATCGAGCGGGCGATCAACGAGTCGAAGATCGGGATTTCTCCCGCGGTGGACGGCAAGGTGATCCGCCTGCCGATTCCGGAGCTTTCCGAGGAGAGGCGCAAGGATCTGACCCGGACGGTGCGTTCCCTTGCGGAGGAGGCGCGGGTGCGGGTGCGCGCCTGTCGCAGGGAGGCCATGGACACCGCCAAGAAAATGCAGAAGGATGGGGAGCTGACCGAGGATGCGCTCCGCGACACGGAATCCGAAATCCAGAAGCTGACCGACCGGTACGTCGCCTCGGTCGACAAACACGTGGCCTCGAAGGAAGCCGACCTGATGAAAATCTGATGAAACACGCTCTCGCAATTCTTCTTTTGGCGGCGCTGGGTGCTGGCACCGGTGCCCTGCAGGCGGAGGTGGTCCGCCCCGCGCCGGACATCAAGTGGGTGGACGCTTCCGGCAAGCAACAAAGCCTGTCCTCGTTTCGCGGGCAGCCGGTCATCGTGGTGATCACCCCGTCGGTGCGCTCATGGCGCTTCCGCCGCCAGCTCGCCCGCCTGCGTCCCGCCTTCGAGCGGCTGGCGGCTCAAAAGGCCGTGTTCGTGGCGGCCATCACCGCCGAACCCGGGCGCATCCCGTCGAACATTCCGTTTGCCATCGCCTCCGACGGTCCGCGGGTCGGCTTTGAATTTGATTCTCCGGACGAATTTGCCATTGCGATCATCGGGCGGGACGGGAACATCGACTACCTCACCAACCGCGTGCTTTACGGCCAGCGCGTGCTCGACGTGGTGATGAATTCCTACGTGATGCAGACGCGCCTGCGGCGGATGTAGTGCATACCGCCAACCAGAAGCCCGCCGCCTTCGCCGGGGCACGGGATCTGTTCGATGTGGGAGATTTCCGTCTCGTTGTCTGGACGGACCGCATCAGTGCCCGCGGGTGTCCCCTGCCGGATCCCATACCCGGCAGGGGACGCGTTCTCAAGGGCCTCACCGCCTTCTGGTACAAAAAGCTGGATTTTGTTCCCACCGATTTCGTGGATGAAACACCCGCGGCGCTCCCGGAAATTTTCCGCCCCTGCGAAGACATGTTGGCGGGCCGGTGGATGCTGGTGAGGCGCAGCACGCCGCTGCCGGTTGTGGCCGTGGTGCGCGGCTATCTGGCGGAATCCGACGCCGTGGAATACGCGCGTGATGGAACCGTGGACGGCCACCGGCTCCCGCCGGGTCTCGACACGGGCAGCCGTCTCCCGGAGACGCTGCTTTCGGTGGTGCGTTCACCGGCCAGCGGCGGGCGCGAACTCCTTTCCTGGCGGCAATGCCGCGCCCTGCTCGGCGATGAAATTCCGCTCCGCATGCGCGACTACGCCATCGAGCTTTACGAACACGCCCATGCCCATGCGGCAAGCCGGGGCTTCATCCCCGCCCGCGCGGAATTCGAATTCGGACTCCTCGATGATGACCTCGTGCTCACGGGCGAATGCCTCACCCCCGACACAGCCCTCTTCTGGGATGCCGGCGGGGTGCAGGCCGGCTACCAACCTCCACAAGTGGATGGCTCCTTCGTCGAGGATCACCTCGCCCGCACCGGGTGGAAGGGATCACCGCCCGCCCCCCGCCTGCCGGAAGATGTCATCACCGCCACGGCCGACCGTTGCGCCACAATTCACCTGCGGATCACGGGGAGGAAGGCCTGAGACGGGAGGATTTCAGACATCCTGACCTCCCGGCACAAAATGGGGTTTCATGGGAATTGAGTGAACCCTGACAAGACACCAAGGTAGGGACGAGCGGGCCGCTCGTCCCTACCAAAAAAACGGCTTGCCGAATTCCTCCCGCGTCAGGATGTCTGAAATTACGACTTCGGAGCGGCGCCGGCGACGCTCAAGGAAATGTCGATGGTTTCGGAAACCTTGTCGAGGTGCTCGCCCTCCTTGATGCCGAAGTCGTTGCGGTTGATCTGGAAGTTGGTGCGAATGACGAGCAGGTCGCCCTCCTGCTTGCCGTTCGTGCGGTCGGCAAGACGCCCGGGCATGTAGGTGACCTTGACGGGCACGATCAGGTCTTTGGACACGCCTTTGAGCGTGAACGTGCCCTTCACGTCGGCCGTGCCCTCCTTGCCGTCGTGCTGCGCATTGAGCACCTCCTTGACCTCGAAGCTGATCTCCGGGTATTTGACCACGTCGAGCCACTCCTCTCCGTGCATGTGTTCGAGCATTGCGGGGTTGGGCACGGTGAGCGTCTTGGCATCGACGACGATTTTTCCATCGATTTTTTCCGGTTCGGCGGGGTCGGCGGTGACAGTCCCGGTGATTCCGGTGGCGGTGCCGCTGATCGATTCCAGAGGAGCGTCGAGTTGGAAGACGATGTTGTTGACCCCCTTGGGATCTTCGAAGTCGAAGGTGAGGTTTTCGGCGTTGGCTGTGATGGCGAGGGCGAGGAACGCCCCGGCTGCAAGATGGATGGATGGTTTCATGATGATTTTGATCGTGAGAAGACCAAGATAGCCATGCCCGAAAAAATGCAAATGAACCCCGCCCCGACTCCCGGAATCAAAAAATCCACCCCCGGCACGAAACGGTCAACCTTCTCGGTGAAGGCAATGCCGGTGACGTCATCCACCCGCTGGATTTCAATGTAGGTCTTCGTCCAGCCGGTGTGCGCCCCCCGCACCACCCAGAACCCCGTGACCGCCAGCACCAGAAGCACCCCGACCACGCAGACCACCTTGCCCGCTTTGCGCAAAAACCCCCTCATCCCTCGATCGTGTTGATTTCCACCGGCTCGACCTTGATGCCGAGCTCCTCGAGCCATGCGACCGCCTTTTTGATTTCTTCGCGGGCTCCCTGGATCTCGATCGAGACGATGCCGATTTCTTTGGTGACGCTGGCCTGGCGCACGTTGGTCACCACATCGAAGGTTTTCCCCATCTCGTGCAGGACGGGCCGCTGGATGAGACGGGCGGGATACATGAGCCACAGACGCGAGGTTTCGCTTTGCATTGAGCAAAAGACTCTAGCCGCGCCGCGCGTGTCGTGCAAGGGCGGGAACAAAGATCGGTTGTTGCCATGCCGCGGGTTTCCGGTTACCCCGTCCGGGAAAAGGCGGCCCGCACCGCGGGGATCTGCGCTATGAATCCGGAAACCTTCGCAATCCTGTTTGTTCTCGGGCTGCTGGCGGCGGTGATCGT
>CAZGNH010000078.1:0-14694 GCA_964527025.1 uncultured Chthoniobacterales bacterium
CCCAGAAGCCCGAAGGTGCCGGAAACCACTAGGGCCAGCAGGTTTACCGCCGTGCGCACCAGTCCCGCCCGCCACCCGCGCCACGCTTCAAAGAGCAGAAAGACAAAGGCTCCGAACAGGAGAGCTGCCTGCCAGAGCGGCGAACCGGTCGGGACACTCATCGCGGGATCAGGTGCGCGGCAGGGCGTCCTGCGCGCGCTGGCGGAGCACATGGTCGCACAGCACAAGCCAGACCATGGCTTCGACGATGGGCACGGCACGCGGCAGGACGCACGGGTCGTGGCGTCCGCGTGCAGCCAACCCGGCTGGTTCGCCCCCGGCCGTGACGGTTTGCTGGGCCTTGGCGATGGTGGCGGTCGGCTTGAAGGCGGTGCGGAAGATCACGGGTTGGCCGTTCGAGATGCCGCCCTGGATGCCGCCGGAACGGTTGGATGACGTGGCAACGCGCCCGTCCTCGATCACAAAGGGGTCGTTGTGTTCTGATCCGCGCAGGGCGGTGCCCGCGAAGCCGCTGCCAAATTCGACCCCCTTGGTCGCGGGCAAACTCATCACCGCCTTGGCAAGATCGGCGTCGAGCTTGTCAAACACCGGCTCGCCAAGTCCCGCCGGCAGGCCCCGCACCACACACGCAATCACCCCGCCGACCGAATCCCCCTGCGCGCGCACCTCACGGATGCATGCGATCATCCGCGCGGCACTCTCCGGATCCGGGCACCGCACCGCATTGCTCTCAATTTGCTCCCCCGTGAGGGCCCCAAAATCGATCCGGGCCGCGATGTCGTGGATCCTTTCCACACAGGCCAGCACCTCGACGGACATGCCCATCGCGTGCAGCACCTTCCTTGCCACCGCCCCCGCCGCCACACGCCCGATCGTCTCGCGCGCCGAAGCCCGTCCACCCCCCTCCCAGTTCCTGATGCCGTATTTCGCCTGCGTCGTGAAATCCGCGTGGGACGGGCGGAAGGTGGTCTCCATCTCCCGATACGCTTCGGGTCGCGCATCGGTGTTTTCCACCATCACACAAATCGGCGAGCCCAGCGTCCGCCCGCGAAAAATCCCCGAAAGGATCCGGCACGTGTCCGCTTCCGCCCGCGGGGTGACAATGTCGCTCTGCCCCGGACGCCGCCGGTCAAGCATGGCCTGAATGTCCGCCTCGCACAGCTCAAGCCGCGGCGGACACCCGTCAATCACCACCCCCACACCACCCCCGTGCGACTCGCCCCACGTCGCAATCCGGAATGCCTCTCCAAAAATACTGGCCATCGTCCCCGAAGCATGCCCTGCCGGGCGGGTGCATGACAAGGCCCGAGGTGACCGGGGGCAGATCGGATTATCGAACCATCCGCCCGGATCCCTTGATTATGGAGCGTCCTTGGGCTGATGCTGCCGTGCGAGGGCGCGATCGAAGCGTCCTGCACGATTGGCATAGAACGGGTACCTGCGGGAGTCGTCTCCGGAGGGTTTGAAGCGCCAGTGTTTGTAGGACCAGAGCCAATGGGCGGGGTTTGCGCGGACGGACGGTTCGAGGACATCCCAGCATTGCTGGGCGATGGATTGCGGGGAGGCGTCCGGCGGATACTCGATCGCTTTGTGATAGTGCATGGCGTAGGTGCCGTCGGGCAGCGGGTGGCATGCCGCGGGAATGATGCGGGCCCCCGTGTGCAGGGCCAGTGCGCTGTGAATCTGGGTCACGCAGGTCTTGAGTCCGCCAAACTGCTCGATAATCACGCTGGCTTCTTTCGGGTCGAGGTTGAGGTCCACAAGGGCGCAGAAGTAGCCGCCGGATCGCAGGTGCGCGAGCATGCGGGCAATCGAGCGGCGCTGCGGGATGCTTGCATGGCCGGTGACGCCCCGCAACCGGCTGAAATACGCGCCGAGAAGCGGGTTCCCAAGCTTCTGCGCAACGACAATGCCGGGCCCGAGATGCAGGGCGGCATTGAGCCCCAGCCACTCGAAGTTCCCATAGTGGATCGTGACGTAAATGCATGGAGTGCCATGCGGGGCTCCCGGCAGTCCCCGCGTCCGGAATGTCTTTGCCGCAAAGGCCGGCGTGACATTCGGCGACCAGAACAACTCGAGCATGGTGCGCGCAAAGCTCCGGTATCCCTCCCTTGCAACCCGGCGTTTATCCGAATCGTCCATGGTCCCGCCATAGGCGGACGTCAGGTTCGCCATGGCCACCGCCCTGCCCCGGGAATCAAGAAGAAAAACCAACGAACCCAGAGGCTTGGAAATCCAAAGCAGCCAGCGGTAGGGAAGGAGGCAGACAATCCAACCGGCCACACGCAGACCCAAATACTCCAGAGAATGCCGGAACGTCACCACCGCCGCCCCGGAAATCCCGGCCGTCTTTGCAGAACCCATCCATCACCATCCCCCCCCAACAACCAAAACACAACCGGTTATCGCCCCGGCGGCAGGAAACCCCGGCGCCGGACGCACTCTCATCCGAGGCCGGAGCAAAACCCGGCGATGCGGGAGACGGCTGTCTTGATTTGATCGAGGGCGGTCGCGTAGCTGCAGCGCACGTGGCCCTCGCCGGAGGGTCCGAAAGCGGTGCCGGGAACGACAGCCACTTTCTGCTCGTGGAGGAGGCGCAGGGAGAATTCCCTGCTTGTGAGGCCGGTGCGCGAGATGTCGGGGAAGACGTAAAAGGCGCCCCGCGGCATGGGGCACGGGAGGCCGGCCTCGTTGAGGCCGGAAACGATGTAATTGCGGCGCAGCTCGTATTGGTTGCGCATGGATTCCATGGCGGGGGCCCCGCGTTCGAGGGCCTCGATGGCGGCCTCCTGCCCCATGATCGGCGCGCAGAGGATGGCGTACTGGTGGATTTTCATCATGGCCTCGATGAGTTCGGACGGGGCGCAGGCAAACCCGATGCGCCAACCGGTCATGGCATACGCCTTCGAGACGCCGTGGAAGAAGACGGTGCGTTCCTTCATGCCGGGCAGGGAGGCGATCGAGGTGTGGGTGGCGCCCTCGTAGGTGAGCTCGCTGTAAATTTCGTCGGTGAAGACCAGGAGGTCGTGGCGCGCGCAGATTTCGGCGATGCGCTCGAGGTCGGCGACGGGCATGGTGGCGCCGGTCGGGTTGGTCGGGAAATTGAGCATGAGGATTTTTGACCGCGGGGAGACGGCGGCTTCGAGAGCGTCGGGGTCCAGGCGGAAGTCCCGGTCGGCACGGGTGGGGATCGCGATGGCACGGCCCCCGGCAAGCGCGATGCCCGGAGCATACGAGACATAGCAGGGTTCGTGGTAAAGCACCTCGTCGCCCGGATCGAGCACCGCCCGCAGGGCAAGGTCAATGGCCTCGGATACCCCCACCGAGACCAGCACCTCGGAAAGCGGCTCGTAAACCACCCCGAAACGCTCCGCGACATAACCCGCCACCGCACGCCGCAACCGCGGCAGACCCAAATTGGATGTGTAGCCGGTGCGGCCCCGCTCGAGCGCGTAAATGGCCGCTTCACGTATGTGCCACGGCGTCGAAAAGTCGGGCTCCCCGATGCCAAGGGATATCACATCGTGCATCGTCTGCACAACCTCGAAGAAATCGCGGATCCCGGAACGCGGGATATCGCGCACATGGGCGGCGATTTTCACGGGTCAGGGCGAAACCGCAAGGCGCTCGGGGGCCGCCTCGTAGTGGTGGAAGAGACCGTTTTCTTTGTAGGTTTTGAGCCGGAAGCTCGTGGCGGTCGACTGGACGGCTCCGAGAGTGCTGAGCTTTTCGGCAACGAACGAGGCGACCGCCCGCAAATTGCGCCCCTCGACCGTGATAAGCAAATCGTAGCCCCCGCTCATCAGGTAACACGTCTGCACCTCGTCAAACTTCGCAATCCGCTCCGCCACGCGGTCAAAGCCCCCGTCCCGCTCGGGCATGATCTTCACCTCGATGAGGGCCGTCACCGCCTCGGATTCCCACTTCTCGCGGCTGATCACCGCCTGATAACCCAGAATGATCCCCTCCGCCTCAAGACGCGCAATCTCGCGGTCAACCTCCTCGATGGACATGTTCAGAAGGCGCGCAATGTCACCGCGCGGCATGAGCGCGTTGCTTTTCAGAAGATCGATGAGTGCCTGCATGGTCGGAAAGGGCATCATCCCCACAGGAACCGGCCTTGGCAAGCCCTGCGACAATCCAAAAAAAGTCGGCGGGAGCATCGAAGATGCAGCGGACGCGAAGCACCCGGGGTGGATCGCGACGTCCCCGGCGCGATCTCGAAGAAAGTGATGCGCCCTGCGCATCAAATCTCATTCGCTTCGCGAAAGGAACCAACCCAATCGCGCCGGGACGTCGCGATCCACCAACCAGCAGGAACTGTCCCCCCCTTGGCGGGGGATGCTCCCGTGATTGGAGTTGCTTTGGCGCGGGTCCTGTGCGATAAGAACCGGCTGTCTCGCAACCCACCAATATCCCAACAATCCTTATGGACCCAACAAATCCCCTGCCTTCCGACAAATGTCCGGTAGCCCACGCAACCAGCGCCCCGGCGGGCACGTGTCCGGTCATGCACGGCGCAAACACCGCGGCCGGCAATCCGAACATGGACTGGTGGCCCAACGCCCTCAATCTCGACATCCTCCACCAACACGACACCAAAACCAACCCGATGGGCCCGGACTTCGACTACCGGGAAGCGGTCAAGACGCTGGATTTCGAGGCGCTCAAGAAGGACATGCGGGCCCTGATGACCGACAGCCAGCCGTGGTGGCCTGCCGACTGGGGTCACTACGGCGGCTTCATGATCCGCATGTCGTGGCACGCGGCCGGAACCTACCGCATCGCCGACGGACGCGGCGGAGCCGGCACCGGCAACCAACGCTTCGCCCCGCTCAATTCCTGGCCGGACAATGTCAACCTCGACAAGGCCCGCCGCCTCCTCTGGCCCATCAAGAAAAAATATGGCAACAAACTGAGCTGGGCGGACCTCATGGCCTATGCCGGAACGATCGCCTACGAAACAATGGGACTCAAGACGTTCGGCTTCGGCTTCGGACGCACGGACATTTGGCATCCCGAGAAGGATGTGTATTGGGGCAGCGAGAAGGAATGGCTTGCGCCCAGTGACGGGCGCTATGGCAACTTGGGCGACCCCTCCACGATGGAAAACCCGCTGGCCGCCGTCCAGATGGGGCTCATCTACGTGAACCCCGAGGGCGTGAACAGCATTCCCGACCCGCTCAAGACCGCCGCACAAGTGCGCGAAACCTTCGCCCGGATGGCCATGAATGACGAAGAGACGGTCGCCCTCACCGCCGGCGGGCACACGGTCGGCAAATGCCACGGAAACGGCCGCGCCGAAAACCTCGGCCCGGTTCCCGAAGCCGCCGACCTCGAAGACCAGGGCCTCGGGTGGATCAACAAAAAGACCCGCGGCATCGGCCGCGACACGGTCTCGAGCGGCATCGAAGGCGCATGGACCACCCACCCGACCAAATGGGACAACGGGTATTTCCACCTGCTCTTCACCTACGACTGGGAACTCAAAAAAAGCCCCGCCGGCGCATGGCAGTGGGAGCCCGTCAACATCAGGGAAGAAGACAAACCCGTCGATGTCGAGGATCCCTCGATCCGCCACAACCCGATCATGACCGACGCCGACATGGCGATGATCAAAGATCCGGTTTACCGGGAAATTTCCGAAGGTTTTTACCGCGACCCGGCCCGTTTCTCGGAGGTCTTTGCGCGGGCATGGTTCAAGCTCACCCACCGCGACATGGGGCCCAAAGCCCGCTACATCGGTCCCGACGTGCCGGAAGAGGATCTCATCTGGCAGGATCCCGTGCCGTCCGGCAGCACATCCTGCGATGTCGCCGCCTTGAAGGCCCGGATTGCCGCCAGCGGCCTCCCCATCGCCGACATGGTGGCCACCGCATGGGACAGCGCCCGCACCTTCCGCGGTTCGGACCTGCGCGGAGGCGCCAACGGCGCCCGCATCCGCCTCGCCCCGCAAAAAGACTGGGAGGGCAACGAACCCGCGCGACTGGCAAAGGTTCTCGGGGTGCTTGAACCCATCGCCGCCAAGGCGGGAGCCAGTGTCGCCGACGTGATCGTCCTCGCCGGCAATGTCGGCATCGAACAGGCCGCCCAAGCCGCCGGCCACACGATCTCCGTGCCCTTCACCCCAGGCCGCGGCGATGCAACCGATGCAATGACCGACGCCGATTCCTTCTCCGTGCTCGAACCCATCCACGACGGCTACCGCAACTGGCTGAAGAAAAATTACTCCGTCAAACCCGAGGAACTCCTTCTCGACCACACACAACTCATGGGCCTCACCGCTCCCGAAATGACCGTGCTGGTCGGCGGCATGCGCGTCCTTGGCACCAACCACGGCGGAACCAAGCACGGCGTCTTCACCGACCGCACCGGCGCTCTCACCAACGACTTCTTCGTCAACCTCACCGACACGGGCAATACATGGGAGCCCGCAGGCGACAACCTCTACACCATCCGCGACCGCTCCACCGGCAATGCCAAATGGACCGCCACCCGCGTCGACCTCGTCTTCGGCTCAAATTCCATCCTCCGCGCCTACGCCGAACTCTACGCCCAGGACGACGCCCCGGAAAAGTTCCTGCACGACTTCGTCGCCGCATGGACAAAAGTCATGAACGCCAACCTCTTCGCCTGACACCCGCGCGAAGCACGGTGGATCGCGACGTCCCCGGCGCGATCCACCAACCGGAAGGAAAACCCTATGGTCTGGTTTTGGACGGGGGGGATCCGGTTTGGCGTTTGAACCAGCGGGCGAAGTAATTCGGGTCGTCGAAGCCGGCTTCGAAGCCGGCGTCCTGGACCGTGAGGTGGCGGGCGAGGGCCTTTTTGGCGATGCCGAGGCGGATGGAGTTGCGGTGTTGGAGGAGGGTGAGGCCGGTGGCCTGCTTGAAGATGCGGTTGAGGTGGTCGGTTTGGTGTCCGGTGCGGGCGGCGAGGGCGGCGACCGGTTCGCGGAGGTTGGCGGGGTCGGCGGCGAGGCGGGGGAATGTGCGCACCATGGCCGGGAGGACGCGCCCATGGCGTTCGAGGATCCCGAGGGCGCGCAGGTGGATATCGAGGATGGCGAGTGCGGCGGAGGAGGAGGCGAGGCGGGCGTCGGAGCCGCCGGGGTCTTTGAGGCGGCTGAGGTCCGAGAGGTTGCGGCGGATGCGGGAGATTTCCGATTCGTTGAGGCGGGAGACGAGCGGGCGCCGGGTTGCCGCTGCGCGCATTTCCAAATCCATGGCAAGGGTCAGCGGCCTGCGCCCGGCGCCTTCGCGGAACCCATGGGATATTCCCGCCGGAATGAGCGCGACCGTCCCGGTGACGACCGCGTGGGAGGCCCCGCCCAGACGCAGGGTCCCCCGGCCCGACAGGTAGCAGAGAATCTGGGAAAACCGGTGCGTGTGGTCTTCGAGGCCGTCAACCCCCGGCAGATGCCGGTTCAAACGCAGACGCAAAACCCGCAGCCCCGGGATCCGCACATCGAGGGTCTGGAGCAGCAGGGGGCGGTAATCCCTCATCGTTTCCCCGAGTGACTCATGCCTGAAACTCTGGGGCGGCACCCCGCCTTTTCAATGATATTTTGGCCGGTCCCTGCCATGGGCGCCCGGCGCGGCTCAGCGCGGGGAGATGCGGTCGGAGCCGAACGGTTGGCGGAGGGGTTCGGGCAGAAGGATCGATCCGTCGGGTTGCTGGCATTGTTCGAGGAGAGCGACGAAGAGGCGCGGGAGGGCGGTGCCCGAGCCGTTGAGCGTGTGGGGGAAGCGGTTTTTCCCGTCGTGGTCCTTGAAGCGGAGTTTCATGCGGCGGGCCTGGTAATCCGAGAACCACGAGCACGAGGAGACTTCGAGGTAGGCATTCTGGCCGGGGGCCCAGACTTCGATGTCGTAGGTTTTGGCGGCGGATTGCCCGAGGTCGCCGGTGCAGAGTTCGATGATGCGGTGGTGGAGTCCGAGGAGTTGGAGTGCGGATTGGGCGTGTGCGGTGAGGAGGTCGAGGGAGGGGAGGCCGTCGTCGGGGTGGACGATGCGGACGATCTCGACTTTGTCGAACTGGTGCATGCGGATGATGCCCTTGGTGGTGCGTCCGGCCGAGCCGGCCTCGCGGCGGAAGCAGGGGGTGCAGGCGGCAATGGCGACCGGGAGGTCGGCGGCCTCGAGGAGGGTGTCGCGGTAGAGATTGGTGAGGGGGACTTCGGCGGTGGGGGCAAGGAAGAGCGCGTTGCGCCCGTCGGCCGGATCCGGCTCGGTGCCATACATGTCGCTTTCAAACTTGGGAAGCTGGCCGGTGCCCTCCATGCACGCGCGCCGCACAAGGCACGGAACACCGGCTTCCTCGTAGCCGTTTCTTTGCGTCTGAAGATCGAGCAGGAAATTGATGAGGCAGCGTTGCAGGCGGGCTCCTGCGCCGCGGTAAACGGCAAAGCCCGAGCCGGAAACGCGGATGGCATCCTCCCACCCGAGCAGACCGAGGCCGTCGGCAAGGGCCACATGGTCTTTGGGGTTTTCGATCACGGGCTTTTCACCGAAACAGCCCACGACCGGGTTGGCCGACGCGTCCGCCCCGACCGGACACGAGGTGTGCGGCAGGTTCGGGATTTCCATCAGGAGAAGGTTCTGGCGCTCGGCGGCCGACGCGGCCTCCGCCTCGAGGGCGGCGATCTGTGCGTTGAGAGCGCGCGCTTCCTCCTCGATGGCGGAGGAGTCGCCGCCCGCGGCTTTGAGCGCGCCGATGCGTTTGGCCAGAGATTTGCGCGATGCCTGGAGCTGGCCGCGGGTTGTTTCCGCCCCGCGGCGGGCGGCATCACAGGCGAGGACTTCGTCGATGAGGGCCGCGTGGTCGCCCGCGCGGCGGGCCAGAAGGTCCCTGACCGGTTGCGGATTTTCGCGAATGAGGCGGATATCGATCATGAAAGCGTCTTTACAGAATTTGCGGTCCGGGCAAGATCGAATATCCATCTGAAAAAACACCGCCTCCGGCAAGAGAATCCGATCCACCATGCCCGTCAAATACCGAGACTACTACCAAACCCTCGGAGTCCAGAAATCCGCCTCCCAGGACGAAATCAAATCCGCCTTCCGCAAACTGGCCCGCAAATTCCACCCCGACACCGCCTCCGACAAAATTGCGGCCGAGGAAAAGTTCAAGGAGATCAACGAGGCCTACGAGGTGCTGGGCGATCCGGAGAAGCGCCGCAAGTACGACGAACTCGGGCCCGACTGGGAGCGGATGGCGGGCGCCGGCGCCGGGGCGCCCGGTGCCGACTGGCGCGGGACCTGGGGCGGGGATCCGCGCGGGGGGGTCGAATTCGAGTTTGGCGGGACGGGGTTCAGTGACTTCTTCGAGCAAATCTTCGGGACCCGGCGGACGTCCCGGCGCGGCGGCATGTGGACGGATTTCGGGGAGGAGCCGGCCGCGGCCCGCGGACAGGACATCGAGTCCGACATCCTTGTGACCCTCGAGGAGGCGCTGCGCGGATCCACCCGGCAGATTTCCTTCCGGCGCTCGCCCGGAGGAAAGGCCGAAACCTACACGGTGAAAATTCCCATGGGGGTCAGGCAGGGGCAGCGGATCCGCCTTGCGGGCATCGGGGGTTCCGGCGCAGCGGGCGGTCGGGCCGGAGACCTTTACCTGCGGGTCAAATACGAGCAGCACCCGGAATTCGAAGTCTCCGGCAGCGACCTGATCCACGAGGCCGAAGTGCCCGCATGGCAGGCGGTGCTCGGTGCCGAGATTTCGGTCCCCGCCATCGAGGGGAGGGCCCGGTTGAAAATTCCCCCCGGCTCGCAGCAGGGCCAGCGCTTCCGGATCGCCGGCAAGGGACTTCCCCGTCCCGGCGGACAACGCGGCAATTTCTATGTGGTGCTCAAGGCGGTGCTGCCTCCGGCACCGGTCGGCGGGGCCGAGAGCGCCCTGTGGAAACAGATCGCGGACTTGCACGGCGGCCATTGACATGAACCCCTTTCCCGATCTGCGTTGAAGACCGCGTTCCTTTCCGACATCCACGCCAATTTGG
Source organism: uncultured Chthoniobacterales bacterium (assembly GCA_964527025.1). Taxonomy (GTDB): domain Bacteria; phylum Verrucomicrobiota; class Verrucomicrobiia; order Chthoniobacterales; family Terrimicrobiaceae; genus CAZGNH01. The sequence continues at coordinate 10,001 of CAZGNH010000078.1, forward strand.
CGGCCCTCGAGGTGGTGCTTTCCGATGTGAGGCGCAGGGATGCCGGGCGCATTGTGTGCCTTGGCGACATTGTCGGCTACGGGCCGCGCCCGATGGAATGCCTCGAATTGATCCTGGATGCCGCCGACCTGAGCGTGCTCGGCAACCACGACTATTACACCGCCTTCGGGGGAAGAATGTTGCGGGGCTTGCGCGAGGACGTGGCCGACGGAATCGCCGTCGCCCGCAACAGCCTCGATGAACACCACCTCGATGCCCTGCGCGCCCTGCCCCTCTCGGTCCGCTGCGGCGACTGCGTCTGCGTCCACTCAAGCCTGCAAGATCCCCAGTCCTTCCCCTACGTGCACACCACACGCGAAGCCCGCGAACACTTTGCCGCACAAACAACCCCGATGGGATTCATCGGCCACTCGCACGTCCCCCGCGCATGGCAGGCCGATGCAGCCGGGACCATCGCAAAGGCCCCCGTCGAAAAGGGCTCCCTCGCAATCCGCCCCGGAGTGCGCTACCTGATCAATGCAGGCAGCGTCGGGCAACCCCGTGACGGCGACCCGCGCGCGTGTTACGCCCTCTACGACGAAGAGGCGGGCACGGTGACCTGGCCGCGTGTCCCCTACGATGTGAAAACCACCACCGATGCCATGCTCGCCCTCGGCATGCCGGCCTTCTCCGCCAACCGCCTGTCCAAGGGAATTTGAACCTGCGGAGCTTGAAATCTCCCCCGCCACGGTGCACGATGCGCACGATGCATCCCCGCGGACATTGCGCCACACGCCCCGCCCCGGCTCCCGGGCCGCCCGTCGCCCCGCCCACCCCATGAACGGACTCGACAAGGCCCACGTCATCAACCGCGAACTGAGCTGGCTCGAATTCAACCAGCGTGTGCTCGAACAGGCCGCCGACCCGTCCAACCCGATCCTCGAACGCCTCAAATTCCTCTGCATCGTCAGCTCAAACCTCGACGAATTTTTTGAAGTCCGGGTCGCCGGCCTCAAACAGCAGCGCCAGACGGGCTCGTTCGAAACCGGCCCCGACGGCCTCACTGCCGGCGAAGCCCTCGATGCCATCAGCGCCCGCGTCCGAACCATGGTGGACGACCAATACCGCCTCTGGCGCAATACCATCCAACCCTCCCTCGAAGAGCAACGCATCCGCTTCCACGCCTACCCGCACGTCCCCCCGGCCGAAGCCCCCCACTTCGACGCGTTTTACCACGAAAAGGTCCACCCGGTGCTCACTCCCCTTGCCCTTGATCCCGCCCATCCCTTCCCCCAATTGCTGAACAAGAGCCTGAATGTCATCGTCGAGCTCGAAGGGGAGGACATCGGGACGGATGTGGCCATCGTGCAGGTGCCGCGCATTTTGCCGCGGGTTGTGCCATTTTCCGAGCGCGGCGACGGGGACGACTTTGTCTTTCTGGGCCATGTGATCCAGCACCATGTGTCCACCCTCTTCCGCGGGGTGCGGGTCAGGGGGGCCCACTTGTTCCGCATCACCCGCAACAGCAACCTGTACTTCGACGAAGAGGAAGCGCAGAATCTGCTCTCGGCCATCGAAGCCGAACTGCGCAAGGTGAACCGCGGCGCGGCCGTGCGTCTCGAGGTCGAAAACGATTGTCCGGAGGAAATCGTCACGCGCCTGCTGGACATTTTCACCCTCGAGGATGAAGACGTTTACCGCATCGACGGGCCGTTGAATTTTGTGCGCCTCATGCCCCTGGCGCTGCAAATCGACCGTCCGGATTTGCGTTACAAACGGTTTTCCCCCTACACGGTCGTTTCGCTCGAGGCCGAAACGGACATTTTCTTCCATCTGCGGCGTGGGGACATTTTGTTGCACCACCCGTACGACAACTTCCAGACGGTCGTGGATTTCCTCGCGCAGGCCGCCGAGGATCCCCAAGTCCTTGCAATCAAACAAACCCTGTATCGGACAAGCTCGGATTCCCCATTGGTGCAGGCGTTGATTGCCGCGGCGCGCAACGGGAAGCAGGTGACGGTGGTCATCGAGCTCAAGGCGCGTTTCGACGAGGCGGCCAACATCAAATGGGCGCGCGTGATGCGCGAGGCCGGCGTCGATGTGGTTTATGGGGTCACCGGTCTCAAGACGCACGCCAAGATGGTGCTCATTGTGCGAAGCGAGGGCGACGGAATCCGCCGCTACGTCCATCTGGGTACCGGCAATTACCACCCCTCGACAGCAAAACTCTACACCGACCTCGGCCTGCTCACCTGCCGCAAGGAACTGGCCGACGAAGTGGCCGAAACCTTCAACTGCCTGACCGGCGTCGCCAAATTTCCCGAGATGCGCGAGCTGCTTGTCGCGCCCTACAACCTGCACTCCTCGTTTTTGTCGCTCATCGACGGGGAGATTGCGCATGCCGCCGCAGGGCGTCCGTGCGGCATAACCGTGAAGGTCAACTCCCTTGTCGAAGAAGAAATCATCGAGGCCCTTTACCGGGCCTCGGCCGAGGGGGTGCCGGTGCGGTTGATGGTGCGCGGCATGTGCTCCCTGCGTGCTGGAGTCCCCGGAGTAAGCGATACCATCGAAGTGCGCAGCATCGTCGGACGTTTCCTCGAACACAGCCGCATCTTCCGCTTCGCCAACGGCGGAAATCCCAAAATTTTCTTGGGCAGCGCCGACTGGATGCCACGCAACCTCTTCCGCCGCGTCGAAACGGTTTTCCCGATTGCCGCCCCCGCCATGCGCGAGCACATCGAGGAAATTTTGGACTGGTTCTGGAGGGACAATGTGAAGGCCCGGGTGATGCGTCCGGACGGAACCTATGCGCCGGTGACCAACGGGGAGCCGCCCTTCGACGCCCAGGCCGAGTTCATCGCCGAAGCCCAGCGCCGCCGCAAAACGAAGCAGCCAAAGAGCGTGGTCCGGTAGACGGGAACCACCCCTCCCTCCACAACGGGCACCACGAGAATCCACGGACAACCGCGGCGGGTTGACCGCCGGCGTGGGACGTGTAGCTTTGGGCGCGATGGCGACACTGCGTTTATTGAGCACGGACTTCGACGGCACCCTGATCGGTCACTCTTCGGAAGGGGTCTGCACAGGGGCTTTCGCGGAGGCTCTCAATGAACACAGACACAGCCGGGGGCTTTGGGCGGTGAACACCGGCCGCAGCCTCCAGCATGCCCTTGAGGGACTCGAAAAGTTCGGGGCGCCCACCGCCCCGGATTTTCTGCTCACCAACGAGCGGGAGGTTTTCCGCCGCACAGCCTCGGGCCTGTGGGAAGCCCATGGCGGGTGGAATACGGTCTGCGAGGAAACCCACGAGGCCTTCTTCGAGATGCACAACGGGCTGTTTGACGAAATCCACGTTTCTCTGACCTCACGCGGGGACGTGCGCATGATCGAGGAGAGCGGCAGACGGGTGGGTTTGGTGACCCGCGATGAGACGGCCATGGAGGAAGTGGTCGTGGAGCTTGTGTCGATGGCACGCGGGGTGCCCGAGTTTTCCTTCCAGCGCAACACGATCTACCTGCGATTCTGTCACGCGGCCTACCACAAAGGCAGCGCCCTCGCCGAACTCTGCCGCCTCGAAGGGATCGCACCCCACGAGGTCTTCGCCGCCGGCGACCACTACAACGACCTCCCCATGCTCGATCCCGCTTACGCCGCGCACCTCGCCTGCCCCTCAAACGCCATCCAGGCGGTCAAAGACGCCGTCACCGCCGCCAATGGCATCGTCGCAGCCAAGCCCTTCGCCGACGGCGTCGCCGAAGCGCTCGTCCTTTTCCGCAATCCCGGTCCTGCGCAAGAAGCGCGTGATTTCGATCCCAACGCCGCCTGCCTCCCGCAAGTCGCAGCAGATGGCTTGTGATTGATGCGGGTTAGCCGCAATACTGTTCACTTAGTAAGAAAACGCAAGAATAGGCTGGGCCGAAGATCTGCGCAAATAAAATACATAACAATCTGATTTGAAATGTTTTATAATTAAAATAATCTGCGATACTCTGCGTAAATCTGCGGCTAAAACCTTCTTAAGTAGACAGCATTGGGGTTAGCCGCAGATTTTCACAGATTGACGCGGATTGGCAACATAAGCCATTTATTTTGTGTATCTTCTGAATTTTCTTCATCTGTGGGAATCCGGCGGTTGACAAATTTCGCCTGATTTTTGCAGGCCCCGTTCAATCTGCGGCCGCTTCGAGGACGCGGAGGTAGGCGTCGGTCGCGGCGTTGAAGTCGAAGCGGCGGGCGTTTTCGAGGGATTTGTTTTGCATGGAGGCGAGGCGCCCGGGGTTTTGGATGAGGGAGGCAAGGGCGTCGGCGACCTCTTCGGGGTTTGGGTTGCAGAGGAGGCCGTTGGCGTCGTGGTCGACGAGGTCGGTCATGCCGCCGATGCGGGTTGCGACGATGGCCATGCCGTGCCAGAGGGCTTCGACAGCCACCATCGGCAGCCCCTCATGGAGCGAAGTCAACAGGAGAATATCGGCGGCGCGCATCCGCGCCGCCACCTCCTCCCCGCAAAGCCAACCGGAGAAAACCACCCGCTCCGAAAGCCCGAAGCCCGCCGCGGCGGCCTGCATCCGCGCCGCCAGAGGCCCCTCCCCAACCACCTCGAATGTCCAAGGCAGATCCCGCAGCTTCGCCAAAGCCTCGATCGCCAAAAGCGGGTTTTTTTGGACGCTGAGACGTCCGGCCATGAGGATTTTTGGTGTGGCCGGCGGGGAGGCGCG
>CAZGNH010000079.1:0-4411 GCA_964527025.1 uncultured Chthoniobacterales bacterium
TCACCCGTCCGGCCTCCTCCTCGGCCCCAAACGTCTGCGACTCCCACGCGTAAAAATTCTCGATCAAATCCGCCAACCGCAGGTCGCTGCCAAAGAGCGGCTCACGCAGGGCCTCCCCATCCACCGCCTTCATTGCATCGGGGGGTGTGAACACAAAACCGGAAATCGGTTTCCTGCCTTCCTGCTTCAAGAGGACGCCTTCGCCCTGCCGCTCTTTCGGCCAGAGGATCTGGCAGAGGAGATGGGTTGCCGCGGGGGTGCGGAGCTGGAGAATCTGGATTTGCAGCACCGATTTGCCTGACGGGCCGTCGGTTTCGAGGCGCAGCCGGAGGTGTGAGGAGCCATTTTGCTGGAGGGCGTCGAGGCGCGCGGCGAGTCCGGAGGCGGAGAGAGATTCGCGGTGGGGGTCGGCCGCGCGGGCTGTGCCGCAGACGGCGCAGACGGCGGCAAGCAGAGCGGTGCAGAGGCGTGTTGGCTTCATTACGGGGTTTTTCCGGCGGGAACAGGTTCTTCGTCGAGCAGCCGGCTGATGTCCTCATCGGAGAAGGCATCGAGGTCGGCGGGTTCTTCGGGCAGAGATTGAGGGGCCGGGGTGGCGGGTTCGCCGGGGCCGTTGGATGCGGCGAGGTGTTCGCCGATGAGGGCGGCGATTTGCTGGATGGTTCTAGCGCGCATGAGGCTGGCCGACGGGAGGACGACACCGAGCGCGGCATCGAGGGACGTTTCGATTTCGACTGCAAGGAGCGAATCGAGCCCCAGGTCGGTGAGCGGTTGGTCGGGGCGCAGGCTGTCGGGTTTGACGCGCAGAACCGATCCGACCACATCGAGCACAGCCTGAGTGATGACTCCCGCGCGGGCTTCCGGCGCGGAGGCGTCGATGCGAACCCTCCAATCGCTTTTCCCGTCGGAGGATTCCGCGCCCTCGACCGCATCGGCAAAGACCCGCTCCATGAGGGGGTTTTCCTGGCTGCCGCGGACCGATGTGCGCCACTTGTTCCAGTCGGCCCGCAGGGCAAGGGCCTGCGGGGTGCGCTCCGCAAGGAGAGACTCGAGGAGGGCAATGACTTCGCGCGGTGTGATGGGCAGCGTGCCCTGGCGGGCGAGAAATTCCGCGACCCGCTCGTTGCGCGCGACGTATCCCTCGCCTCCGAGGGCGCCCCAGTTGATTGCGAGGGCGGGAAGGCCCGCGGCATGCCGGTGCCATGCGAGTGCGTCGAGGAAGGCATTGGCGGCGGCGTAATTCCCCTGTGCCGGATTCCCAAACGTGCTCGAGACCGATGAGAACATGACAAAGGCATCGAGGTGCATCGCGCGGGTTTTTTCATGGAGCAACCATGCCCCGCCCGCCTTCGGATCCATCACCGCGCGCATGCGCGCAGGGGTCAGCGATTCAACCGGGGCGTCGTCGATCACCATCGCAAGGTGGAACACCCCCTTGAGAGGACGCCCCGTCCCCGCCACGGCGGCAAACATGGCGTCCACACCCGCCGGAGCCCCCGCATCGGCACGCACCTCCCGTGCGTCCGCACCGCGGGATTTCAGGCCATCGAGGAAATCCGTCCCCGCGGGCCCCGAGGCCCCTTGGCGTCCGCACAGGACAAGGCTTCGGGCACCGCAGTCGACCAGCCAATTGGCAAGGACCCTGCCAAATCCCCCGAAGGCCCCGGTCACAAGATAGACGGCGTGTGGATCTGCGACAAAGGGGCGCGCGGGCAATCCGGCCCGCACCGGAAGAAACGGCCCGGCAAAAGATCCGAGGATTTTTCCCGTGTGTTTGCCGGAGGCCATCAGGCGGAAGGCCGCATCGAGGCGGCAGGCGGGAAACGCGCGATAGGGCAGTGGGTGGAAGACTCCTTTGTCGACAAGCCCGGCGATTGTCTTGAGGAGGCTGCGCGTGAGGGCCTCGCTGCCGCCGAAGATTGCGTCCATGGCGACCACATGGAACGAGGCATTGCGGCGCATCGGCCACAGGGGAATGCGCGCATTCTGGTAGATGTCACGTTTGCCGATTTCGATGAAGCGCCCGAATTCCGCGAGGCATGACAGGCCCATTGGAATGGCTTCCGCAGCAAGCGAATTGAGCACCACATCGACACCCGCCCCGCCGGTCAACTCCATCACTTCTTCCACAAAATCGGACCGGCGCGAGTCGATCGCATGGGTCACTCCCAACGTGCCGAGCAACGTGCGCTTGGAGGGACTGCCCGCGCTGGCAATCACCTCCGCCCCGAGGTGCCGCGCAATCTGGACCGCCGCCATGCCCACCCCTCCGGCCCCGGCATGCACCAGCACCCTCTCGCCGGGCCCCAGCCGCGCAACGGTCTTCAGGGCATGCCACGCCGTCATGAAAACCACGGGCAGGGTTGCGGCCTCTTCAAAAGAAAGTCCCCCGGGTATCGGGCGCACATCGCCCGCCCTTGCAACCGCCTGCGTCGCCAGGCCCGATACCGCCAACCCGAAGACGCGGTCTCCCGGCGCAAGGCCGCGCACACCGCGCCCGACCGACCGCACGATCCCTGCCACCTCGTCGCCGAAAAGGCGCGCATCAGGCGCGTCTGGCGGGTAAAGCGCAAGGGCCTTGAGCACATCGCGGAAATTCATCCCCGCGGCTTTCACATCGATCACAACCTCCCCGCGTCCGCAGACCGGCGGAGGAACGGGAGCAAGACGGAGGGCATCGAGGTGACCGCGTTCCCGTGAGACAAGGCGCAGCGGGACGGAAGGGTCGGGCGCATGCCCGGCAACCGGCACGCCGCGCGCAATGCGGCGCACATACCGGGCCTCCTCCCGGAGGGCGACTTCACGTTCCGGCTCCCCGAGGCAAAGCTCGTGATCGAGCAGCGCGTGGTCGCTGTCGGACTCCCGGAGCGGAAGGTCGATGCCGCGGCACATGAGATTCGGGTATTCGTTGGCGATGACGCGGAAGAGACCGACGACGGGCGCCTGGGCGACGGACACCGTGTGCGTGCGCCCCGCGGCCTGCGCCGCGCGTGTGACCACATCAAGCCGCAGGGATTTTCCCGGCCACGCTTTCGCAAGAGCGCGGGCAAGGAGCAACAAGCTGTCCGTAAGGGTCCACTCCGGTACGGCCCCCGCAAAAGGCATCGGGGCATCCAAAGCCCGCAGGAAAACAATCCTCCCGGGTGGATCGTCGGCACAGGCTGCGAAAAGCCGTTCCCAATCCCCCTGCTCCGCATCGCGCAGGGTGAAGACATCCTCCGGATCGGCCGAAAATTCCTCCCCGCGGCGCGCCACCCGGCACCGCACACCCCGCCCGGCAAGCCGCCCGACAAGCCTGTCTCCAAGGCCCGCAGCATCGGCAACCACGAGCCACGAATGCTCGCGGGGCGCGGGTGACCCGGCAGGGGGAGCCGTCACCGGCGCACAGGCAGGATCTTTGCGGGCGAGCAGGGCGACGAGGCTCTCATCGCCGTTGGACCGCACGAGAGCCGCAAGCGAGGACACTTCGTCGAATCCTTCCCCGCGCAGCACATCCTCCCATTGCCCACGCCGAAGAAGCGGATGCGCGGGACGCAAATCCCGGTCGGCAAAGCGCCACCAGCCGCCCGTCAGTCCAAACACCGCATTAAGCCAAAGGTGAGGGGAAGCCACCTCGACAAACATCAAACTGCCTCCCGGAACCAACAACTCGCGCAGTTGACCCAGTGCCGGACGAATTTCCCGTGCCGCATGCAGCACATTGGCTCCGATAACAATATCAAAGGAATCCGGGGAAAATTCCTGTTCGGCAACCGGGCGGTCGAGATCAAGTGTGGTGTATTCCACCTCGGGGAACGCGGCGAGCTTCTGGCGGGCGGCGGCGAAAAACGATGGTGAGATATCGGTGAAGACGTAGCTGTGGAGACCGCGTTCGAGGAGCGGGAGCACCATTGAGGCGAGGCCACCCGTGCCGGCTCCGACCTCGAGGATGCGCAGGCTTCTTCCCTCGGGCAGAAGCCGGGCCGCCGTTGCAACCGCATTGGCAATCGCCGCAAGAAACGGGCTCGTCGCGGGCGAGTCGCCGTAAAAAAGATCCAGCGCCTCTGCATTGGCGCCGGAGAAGAGGACGGTCACGGCATCCATTTCTCCGCGCAGGATGGGGCCGAGGTGGGAGGTCGTGGCTTCGCAGAGCGAGGCCTCGGCGAGGTGACCCGGGTGCCGCGCGATATCGTTGTGGAGCAGGGAGTCGGTGGATGCGGCGGCGGCCCCGAGGGCTGGGGTTGGGTGGAATCCTTTGGGGGATTCGGTCAGCAGTCCGAGGCGGACGAGTTCCCCGGCCAGTTGGGCAAAGGCGGGGCGCATGGCAGGGGTGACACCGAGGGATGCGGCGGTGAAGGGTTTGCCTTCGGCCATGGCATGGAAGCCGCGGGCGACTTGGGCGAGGGTGAGGGCTTCCCGGTCGGCGTTGGCG
>CAZGNH010000080.1:0-7332 GCA_964527025.1 uncultured Chthoniobacterales bacterium
CCGGGTCGTGTAGCCGCCATAACCGGGAGCAGCCCCGGCGACGGATTCCATGTAGTGCGACAAGTCATCATTCATCAGGTCGATCACGTTGAGCACCAGCAAGGTCGCGTAGGATTGTTCATCGAGCAGCTCGTTGAGGCAGGAGCGAACCGCTTCGACGGTGTGGCCGGATTTGAAAAGCGCCCAGGCGGCCAAGGCCCGCACGTCGTGGGCCTCGTCGGCCAGCCGTTCTTCGAGCACTTGCAAGGCCTGCGGGCTGCGCTCGTCCAACATCAACAATCCGATCACCGCCCAATAGCGAATGCCGCTGTCCGCGTGCGTGGTCCCGGCAATCAGCCGGGCCTCGTTGGCTGGATCCGCGGCCAGGGCCAAATCGGCGGCATCCAAGTAGTCCTCCAGCGGGTAGGCTTTCGGATCGCGGGCCAGATCGTAGATCGTGGTGTTTTGCTCGCTCGCCCGGCGGGCCATTTCCTCTTCAGAGAGAATGCCGGTATCCCGCACCTCCAACTGCCACGCCCGCAGAGCGGTGCGCAGTTTTTTCAGCTCCTCCTGATACTCCGGATGATCCACGAGGTTAACCACATTGTCGGGATCCTCGCGAACATTGAAAAGCCGCTCGACCGGCTGACGGGCCTGGAAGAACGCGCCCGTGATCCCGTCGGTGAGCCCCGCCTTGTGATGCGCCTCCCATTCACGCGCGGCGATCATCAACCACAAAAAACTCAGCGGCTGGCCGGTGGAGATATACGGTTTGTAGTTTTTCATATACAACAGATCCTTGGTGCGCACGGCGCGCATCTCGTAGTAGCGCTCCGCCTGTCGGCTGGTGAAGGCGAAGTGCATCTCCGCCTCGGGTTCCGTGTCCGGCCCGAGGAAGATGCGCCCCTGCATGACATCCGGAATCTCCGCCCCGGTGATGCTCAGCCAGGTTTTCGGCATGTCCACAAAACTCACCAGACGGTTCACGGTCATGCCCGGCTTCTCTGCCGGCCAGAGGTGTTTGAATTTTTCGGGAATGCGGATGATGAAGGGCGCGTGGGTGCCGCTATCGGTCAGAAAGCGCTTGCTGCCCGGCATGACGCCGCCGTGATCGGTGGTGAATATGACGATGGTATCCTCCGCCAACCCATCGGCTTCCAAACGCCTCAGGATCCGGCCGACATCAGCATCCATCCGCTGGACCGCATCGGCATAGTGTGCATAATTGAGGCGGACGCCAGGGATATCGGGATGATAGGCCCGCAGGCGTTGTTGGGCCGGATCATGTTGTGAATTGCGAATGTCGCCGAAGGCCCGGCTTTCGTGGCTGCTGTTGAGGTGGGCCACATGAAAGAACGGCTGGCCCGGTTGGCGATCGGTCCAACTTTTTCCCTTGTTCCACGCCGCGCGGTCATTGCGTCCCCCGATATTGTAATCCGTCTTTCCCGGCTGCAGGGCAAAGTAGCCGGCCGCCCGCAGGTAATCCGGATAATAACGAATCCGATCATGCGGGATGGCGTTGTTGCTGCGCAAGGGAGTGGTTCCCATCGAAAGCGCATGGATCCCGGTGATCCATGTGCTGCGCGATGGACTGCAAACCGGCGCACTGGCAAAGGCATGGGTATAACGGAATCCCTCCGTAGCCAGTCCATCAATATTCGGCGTCGTAGCGGCCGGATTGCCATAGCAGCCAAACCAATTGACATTCGCATCCTCGGCATCCAGCCAGAGGACATTCGGTCTCACAGGGTCCAATGGCTCAGCCGCTGCCCGACTGCCGGGAAAAAGACCGGCCAGAACCCCGGCGGCCAGAAACGGAAGGAACAACTTGCTGTTGATCATTGATTTCATGAGTTTCCTTTCCGATGGCCTATCAAGGGGCGGCACTCCAGCGCATGCGGTAGGTTCCGGTACCGACCACGGTCCCGCTGACATTGAGAGACAGGAGTTCCGCACCGGACTTGCCGCGTGAATGATTCAGGTTAGGATCTGCGTTCATGGGGTTCCCGGGAGCTATTGCACCAGCAGCATACTGCGCAGCGGCCCGATCTGCAGCGGCAGGGGCGCATCGGCCGTGCGGATTTCGCCGGTGCTGGGGTCCATCACGGTGACCTCTCCGCTGCCGCCCACCTCGACGGACAGGTCTTTTTCCGTTTTGTTCATGATAAAGTAGATCTTCTTGCCGTTGCGGTGGAACCTCGCCACGCCGAGTTCCGCCGTGCCCGACGTGAAGGCCAGGTCGAACTCCGGATCGTGGGATCGTCCAATTAGCACGGGTAATGCGTTCGCGCCCACGGGCTGCGCGGAGGCCAAGCCCTGTTGCACGGCCCCGTCATCGCGGGCGTAAAGCGCGGACGACGGCACTTCGTCCACCCACACGACTTTGCCTCCGGCGGCCTCGAAGGCCTCGATTTTGCGCAGGACTTCCAGTGGCAGGAGGTCCATCGGGGGCATGACCAGCACGCGGTAGGATCCGCGGCCGATGCGCAGGCGGCCGTCCTCGATCGTTGCCCCGGCCACCGCCTGCGGATGTACGACCGTGAAGTCGATATCAGCCGAGGTCAGCGTGTCGTCGATTGTTTCCCAGGGCTTTTCCCAGGCGACATACTCCTTCTGCACGTTCGACCAGTGCTGATTGGACGGACGATACAACCCCTGGAAACGCGAGATGGGATAATAGACGGCCACTTCGTTCTCACGCCGCGCCCCCCGCAGAACGAGCGAAAGGCGGCCGATGTACTCATTGAAGGCGCGGAACTCCCCGGGCGTGTAACCGGTGGCACGGCGGCCGCGGCCCTTGACATCGGGGCTGTCGATCGGATCCAGAGGCAGGTATGACTGGAAAGAGTTCACCCCGTGAAAAAAGAGCCAGTTGGCCGAATTGAGCAGCAGCGGGATTTCGGGCGAAAGGCGCAGCAAGCCGCCGCCGGCGATGATCGGATCGAGCATCACGATCACCTCGTCCCGGTCTTTCCATTCCGCGATCGAACTGCAGAAACGCGCCTGCTCGTAGTGGAAAGAATCGAACCGGTCCCGGTTGGGGATGCCGATATCCATGCCGGGCACATCGTATTCGGCGGCAACGAGCAGCAAATCCGCGTAGCAGGGCACGTGCAGCGAGAGATACTCGTCGTGCAGCAAAAGTGCGGTGGAAGACACCCCGCGCGCCTCGCACCACTTGCGGATCTGCCCGGGGAAACTCACGCGCAGCAATTCGGCGACGGTTTGGTGGAAATGGGTCCGCACGCGCCGCGATTCGAGGTCCTCGCCCGCGAACAGGCGAGGCAGTTCCGGCATCAGGTCATAACCGTGCATGGCCTGGAATTTTGCAGGAATCTCCGCGTTCCATGACACGCAAGCGAAGGGGGCATCGTCCCAGGCCCAATGCAACTGCATCAGGTTCGGTTCGTTGGCGAAGAAACCGCGCACCTTGCCGGCCAAACCGCCGGCCTCGTCGGACATAGGGGTGTGCATCACCTCGAGGAAACCCTTCACCGCGTCCGGATTTAGCAGGTCGGGGTAGCGACCCGAATGCTTGAACTGCGGCATGGTGCTTTGCGCTTGCGTGTCACGGTCGCGAATGACGGTGAAGAAAGAATGCAGCTCCCACGGGCCGTCCAAGCCCGGGGCCGCCACCTTCCCGTCCTCGACGCGCACCTCGGCGGACTCCACGACCTGCGGGCCGTCCGGGGTCATGGCATAAAGGCTGGCCGACACAAAACGCTCGGCCCCCGGCGGAAGATCGATCGTGACCTCGCCTGTGCCCTCACCCGCCTGGTTCACACTGGCCAGACCCCGCACCTCGTATTCCGGGTTCTTCTCCACCACCAGGCCGCCGCCCATGCCGCTCGGGTAGCCGAAGTCGTCATTCAACCAGACCGGCGCGCCCTGCTTCGCGGCTTCAGCGAGGAGCGGGCCGATCTTTTTCCTCCCCTCGGGTCCTTGCTGGTAAAGCTCCTGGTAGAACAAGGCTCTGTAACCTCCAATGCCGTATTCGGGATATTTTTTCAGCGTCTCGTCGTTGAGTTGGAATTGCACCATACGGTAGGCGTTCGGCGGGTTGGCGAACTCCTCGGCCGGGACAACGAGCGTCTTGTCTTGAATTGACCGGTTCTCGGCGACCGCTGCCTGCTGGAAAAAGGAAAGGAACAAGGCGATAAGCATCAGAAATGCAGGACGTTGTATTTTCATGAATTTATTCCTTTTTACTTTGCCGGATGGATTTTTCATAAGGATGAAGCGGCGCTCCAATGCATGCGATAGCTTCCGGTGCCGACCACGGTCCCGCTGGCATCGAGAGAAAGGGGTTCCGCACCGGAGCCGGTCACCCGCTCAAGGCGCGCCTGCGGACGGGACTTCACGGTTGCCGCGGTGTTCGGGGGCACGGAGAAATTCCACGTGACGGCATCGCCATCTTTCTTCCAGGCGCTTTCGACTTTTCCGTGCCGGGTTATGAGGGAAGCATTGACCCAATCCAATTTCTCCCCGACCGGCACGGCGGGATCGAGGATCAGGCGGCCTTCGCCGGGATGAGCGTTGTCGAAGCGGATGCCGGCCAGATCGGTCAGCAACCACGCCGCTGGATGATTGATGGCGTGGTGGTTGAGGGAGCGCTGAAACTGGGCGTTGAGGTTCTTTGTATAAAGCTCCCAGAAGGTCGTGGCATCATGGGCCTCGATGGACCACGCGGGGCCGGGATAACCGGTGTTGCGCATCATCTTCAAGGCGTCGTCGCCGTAGCCGTAGCGCGAGAGCATGGGATAAATCCAATAGCTGAGAAAACCGCCGTCGAATTGATGTCCGTTCTTGCGGTAATGATTCACCAGCGAGGCGGCGAGGCGTTTGTTTTCCTCCGGATCGGGGATGATGCCGAAAGCCAGGGCGAGGCTGTCCTGCGTGCCGTTGCCGAAGGTGTGCTCGTCCGGCCGGTAGAAGCGCATCACGGCGGCCCGTGCCGACTCCGCCACTCCGTCGGCCCATTCGGCGTCGTCGTCCTTGCCCAGCGCGCGCGCCATCTCGGCAAAGCGCTTGGCCGCCGCGAAAAAATTCATGGCCGAGATCAGTTGATTGTTGGGCGCTTCCCGCTCAATACCGGCGGGAGGCGCGTGATCGGCCAGGGCGGTCAGGTGGGGAATGCCGTGGTCGGCCTTTTCGTGAAAGAAGCGCAGGAAGCGGAGCATCGGCTCGTAGTATTCGCGCACGGTTTCGAGGTCGCCGTCATGCTGATAGAGCCACCACGTGATGAAGAGCGGGGAGACGCTCCAGTTGAAACTGGTGGACTGTCCGGTAATGCGCTTGCCGACCATCACATTGCCGGGGATGCCGCCCGGGGCGCCGGGTCCGGTGTAGGACAACCGCACCTGGTGGCGATAAAACGTGGCCGGATCGAGCGCATGGAAGCCGAAAGCCCACGAGGCGTGCAGGTCGCCGCCCCAAAGGCATTTCTCCCGGTGCGGACAGTCGAGCAGACTGTTGACCATGTTGCCGTAATGCGAGCGGCGCCCGTTGGCAAAAAGGCGGTTCAATAGCGGGTCGGACGACTCGAAGGTGGCAGCCATGGGCACATCGCTGCACACCTCAAAAGCGGTGACCTCACCGGGGGCCGGCTCGCGGCTCAATCCGCTGACCTCGAAATAGCGGAACCCTTTGTAGGCAAATCGGGTTTCGTAGACCTGCGGCTTGCCGTCGCTGATCAACTCATCGTTCTGCGCCATGCCGTGACACCACCAATGACTCATCGGGGTGTTGCGCAGGCGGCCGTCCTCGAGCGCTTCCGTATAGCGAATCCGCACGGTCTGGCCGGAGGGTTCGTCCAAGGCCAGACGGACCCAGCCGGTGATGTTCTCGCCGAGGTCATACAACCACGTCTTCTTTCCGATCTGCCAGCTTTGCACCGGCTTGATCTCGCGCAAACGCCGCACCGGTGGCAGGTCCACCGGAATCAGCTTGGGTGACAGCGGAGCGAGCACCTGCACCGGCTCCCAACCTTCGCCCATGGCGGGGCGCTTCCATTCATCGTGCTCGCGCCGGTAATCCATCCGCTCGCCCAGATACGTGTTGGCCTCCTGCAAGCCGCCCTCTTTGTAACACCATTTGTTATCGCTGACGAAAAATTCCGTCCGCCCATCTTCGTATTCGACGCGCAGGAGCGCCTTCAAGCCCGGACGGCCATACGACATGATTTGGCCGAAGCCGCCGACCTGATGAAACCAGCCCGGATCTAACAATACCGCCAGTGCATTTTCACCCGACTTCAATAGCTCGGTGACATCATGGATGTCATACATGGCGTGGTCTTCGTAATCCGTCTGCGGCGGAGTCAACACCGTGTCGGTCACGGGCTTCCCGTTGATGACGGCATCGCCGTGGCTCAAGGCGGAGAGATAAAGACGCGCGCGGGCCAGACCGGGGCGCACCGGCACGGTGGTTTTGAACCAGGCCGGGGCCAACTGCCGTCGCGGAAAAACCGTCGCTTCACCGTAGGGTGCCTTGCCATAAGCGCCGACCTTCGCGGCTGGGCCATCCGTGGCGGGCGCAGCAGCCTCCCCGGCGCCGGCCATCCGATAGAAGCCGGACTTTTTCGATCCCGGTGCCGGATCGCGGCCAAAGTATTTTCTATCGAAAGCAACCGGACCGCTCACCCCCCTTTTGAAAACAAATCGTCCGTTGGCGCCGAACGCCACGTCCACGGTTTGATCGAAGGTGTGCGATTCTCCCTCCGCGGCGATCTGGGTGTATCCGGGCGGTCCGGCGACCGACTGCGAGGTTGCCTGCCAATCCCCGTCGCCGGAGCGAATCAACTTTTCACTGCCGTCGGCGAAAACGATGCGCATTCCGAAAGAAATGGCAACCCCGTCGGTTTGGCCTTCGAGATCAAGCCGCAGCGTGTTGGTCCGCCCCGGTGCAAGCTGAAAGGAAAGATCGACAAAGCCGCGGTTGGGATGGGCGACCCGATCCCGCTCGCCCGACTGGATGCGACCTTCAATAGAGGCGATTGCCCTGACCCCGCCCCTTGAAAGACCCCAATAAGCCATGGCGCTGACCACCGGGATGTCCGGCAGCACAAACGATGTGAGGAAAACATTTGGCGCACTCCCCGCCGGGCCGGAGACCCAGTCTCCCATCACCTCGCGCGGGGCCAGTTCCGGCAAGTTCATTTCCCTTGTGCACCCAATCCATTCCGCATCCTGCCAGTCGGCCGGGTCCAGCAACCCCATCTCAAACGTGGCGGGGTCGGACCACGCGGATTCGTTGCCCTGCCCGTCTTTGACCCGCACCCGCCACCAAGCCGGCTGCGCCGTTTTCAAAGGGGTGCCCTTGTAAAGAATCCGATGGGACTCATCGCCCTCGCAC
>CAZGNH010000081.1:0-2665 GCA_964527025.1 uncultured Chthoniobacterales bacterium
GTGTCCGGCCGGGACTCGGCAGCAGCCTCCGGTGCCGGGTGCCCCGTGTCTTCGGGATTTGGTGATGGTTGGTGATGATTCATTTTCTGCGGACGGCGATGAGGGTCACGTCGTCGTATTTCGGCTGGTTGCCCACAAAGGACCGGAGGTCCTCGCACAGGCTGTCCACGAGGTCTCTTGCTCCGCCGGGGGCGTTGGTTTTGAGCCCGTGCAGGAGACGCTCCATCCCGAACTCGTCGCTGTTGGCGTCCACGGCTTCCGTTGCCCCGTCTGTGTAGAGCAGGACGCAGTCGCCGGACTCCAGCGAGAATTCGAAATCCTCGATCACCCTATTGAAAACTTCTCCACTGTCAATCCCGAGGGCCATGCCCCGCGGGGAGAGTTTTTCGATGCCCTGGGTTGCGGCACGGAAGAGAAGGGGGGCGTCATGACCTGCGCGGGCCAGGGTGGCGTGTCCGCTGTCGGCATCGAGGATGAGGTAGGCCATGCTGATGAACATGTCCTCTTTGATGTCGGGATAGAGCTGGAGGTTGACGCGGCGCAGGACTTCGGCGGCGCTGCTTTTGCCCTGGGATTCACTGCGCAGAACGCTGCGGCACATCGCCATGATCAAGGAGGCCGGCACCCCCTTGCCCGAGACATCCGCGATGGCAATGCCCAGCCGGTTGCCGTCCAATGCCAGATAATCAAAGTAGTCGCCGCTGACCTGCCGGGCGGGCATGTTGATGCCGCTGAGGTCGTAGCCCGGAAAGTCCGGGGGCATCGAAGGAAGGAGAATGCTTTGGATTTCCCGCGCGATTTCCAGGTCGTGGTCGAGGCGCTTTTTTTCGCTGGCCTCGAGGTAGATGACCTCGGTGTAAAGGGCGAACGCGGATTGTTCGGTGATGGTTTGGAAGACTTTGAGGTCTTCGGAGGTGAAGGGGGTGCTCAGGGGGCCGTTGGCCACGGCGAGGATTCCAAGCACTTTTCGGCGGTAGACCAGCGGGGCGGCGAGGATCGAGTGGGCCATCGTGGGGCTTTCGGTCAGGCCGAGACCGAGGATTTCTCCCCGCCCGAAAAAGTGCGATTTGCAGGAGGACCAGATTTCTCCGAGGGGGCCTTCCCCGGGGCGGATGGAAGTGAGCTTCACAAAACTTTCGAGGGCGGCCTGGGTGGCGGGGGAATCGTCCACCAGATGCGGGGGAACCGGGACGAGGGGGGGGCAGCCCTTGGAAAGAAAGGCCGGTGCCATCGTCGCGCCGTGTTTGTCGGCGATGTAGAGCGCCCCCCCGTGTGCGTCCAGGATGCGGACCGCCCCTTCGACGATCAGGCGGTGCAAGTCCGACGAGCGCAAACCCTCGGCAAAGGCCTCGCCCAAACCGTGCAGGAAATCAAAGACCCGGTCCTCCTCGAGTTGCAGCTCGGCGCGCTGCCTTTCCAGCTCGCTGATTCTGCGGGTGAAGGTGTTCAAGACGACCAGCAACGCGATGAACGTCCCGAAAAACAGCGCGAAGTAGAGGTAGGTCCACATGGTCGTTTGCGGGCGCGGCGGATTCCCGGGCTCCTCCCCCGTCCTAGCTTTCCGACGCGCCTTCCCCGGTATCCTGCCTGAGAAATTCGATCACGTCACGGAACTTCACGGCATTGGCGGAGTCGGCTTTGGCAAGGGCCTCGTGGGCGCGAAGCATGGTTTCCCTCTGGAGCTCACGGTCCTGGCCGGTGGCGGCAACCGGGCGGGTTTCGGGCATGGGCTGGTCGATTCCACCGGTCGTGACATCAAAGATCTGGTCAAGACCCAGACCGCAGAGCAGATCCCGGTTGCGCGGGTTGGCGCGCACAACCTTCAGGCCGCCATGGTCGAGTTCGCGGAGACGGAGCGCCGCACCGGCAAGGGTCCCCATGAAGGTGGAATCCATCAGGTCGCAATTGCCCAGATCGACGACAAAGTCCCGGAAGCCGCGGTGGATCATCTGTTTGATGAAATCCTTGAGGCCTCCGCTGGATTGGAATGTACCCCGGCCATCGACCTTGATACAGACCGTGCGATCCAACCACCCCACAGAAACACTCCCGGTAGCACTCACCTTTTCTCCGCGCACTCTATGCCCCGCCGGTCCACTCTGTCAAATGCCGCAAGGGGTCACCGCCAGATAAAGGACTGGCGCAGGGCAACGATCTTCCCATCGACAATGAGCAGGGCACGCCATGCCGTCACCCGCCCGAATTCCAGAAAATCGTCGCCGGTGACCTCAAAGCGTGATTTGAACGAACCACGGGCTTCGGGGTAGTAGAGTTCCTGGGCCATGACGTAGTTGCCGAGGGCGGCCTGGCGGTATTCGAGCCGCACGGTCACATCGGCGCGGCGGGCGGCCCGCCAGAAAAACGTGAGGTAATTGCCGTAACGCTGCGTCAGCTCCATCCCGTCGACGGCACCCCACTGCATCCTCCGGCGCTCGAAATTCACCGGCTCGCTCTGTGTGAGCGGCGGCGGCATGTTGTCGAAAAATTCGAGCATTTGCTTGCGGAACTGGAAGGCGTCGTCGAGCGCGAGGGGCAGAACGTTGGCCTTGTCCAGTTTGGTGGCGGGGATTTCGCGGCTTGCGCAGCCGGCCAGCGCAAGGGTCAGAGTCAGAATACCGAGGGTGATCCTCATGGCCTGCGATGAAAGCGTCTTTGGGGCGGGGTG
>CAZGNH010000082.1:0-2393 GCA_964527025.1 uncultured Chthoniobacterales bacterium
GAGCCAACTGGCGGGCGCGGAACAACTTCTCCGCGCGGCTCTCCTCCCCCATCACCTCGTTCATCCGCACGGCAAGCAGAACCGTCAAAGCAGAAAGAAACCCAACACCCCACAAAACAAGCAACAACGCCACCCCGCGGCACGAAACCAAACGCCCGCGCCTGACGGAAACAGAGGGCCGGTTCATGGTTGCGGCGCGGCCTCCTGCGGGATGAGCGTGCCTTCGGCAACCGGCGGCTGCCCGGACAAAGGCGGCAGCCAGAACACGGCTTCGACGGGGTGTTGCGGGTCTTCGGCACGCGAAAACCGCAGACGCACAAGAAGCGGACGCCGCCCGTCCACGCCCTCCTCGCGCCACTGCCCGTCAACAAAAAAATCCCACCGCACTCTCTCCACCCGGGGAAGCAACGGCAACCACGAACCCGACGCGCCCGCCCTGCCAAACCCCGCCTCCGCGCGCGGCTCCCGCCGCAACGCGATGACACGGGTGCCGTCCGAGCGCGCGCGGGCCGAAACAACCAACGCACCGCCCGCCAGCTCGCCCGTGCCAAAATAGGTTCCCGTGCCGGTGAAGACGAGGTCGGGGGCGCCGGATCCGGAGGGGTCGGGCCGGAGGCTGACGGCGGCCTTGGCGGGCATGTTGAGGAAGGCGTTGCGGGTTGCGCGCAGGAACGCCTCGAGCCGTTCGCTGGCGGCGGCTTCGGAGGTGGCGATGGTTGAGGCATCGACCGAGGCCGAAGACACCTGGTATACGGCGCCTGCAAGCAGTGCGAAGAGGACAAGGGCGAGCAGGGTTTCAAGGAGCGTGAAGCCCCTTGCGGCTGTGCGGGCGGCGGGCGGGTTCACGGCCGGAACAGGATGGTTTCGACGCGCCCGGCGGACGCGTCGCCGGGGGCCTCGATCACAAGCAGGAAAAGACCCTCAAGGGCTTGGCCGTCCTGATTGGTGGCGGCATAGGGGGTGAGGGATTCTTCGATGGCAAACCGGTTGGCCGCGCGGGGAGCGATGACGCGCGGATCTCCGGGTTGCGGGGGATCCGCCTGACAATAGTCCATGCGGCTCTGGAAGGTCCTGCGCACGGAGGAAACATCCCGCGCCTCGATCCCCGCCGAGACCGCCGCGTCCAGCGCAATCACAATCCCCCCGAAAGCAAGGGCAAAAACCCCGAGGGCCACCAACGCCTCAAAAAACGTGAACCCCGCCCGGCTGTTCCAACGGAAGGCATGGCGGGCGGGTTCTTTCATGGTTCGTGGGGAGGTTCGAGGGCGGTGAGCGGATCAAATTCCATGGTGGTGTCAATGCCCGGCCCGGAAATCCGCAGCGCAATCGGCTCGCAGATTCCCGCCGCATTGAATTCCCATGCCTCCCCGCGCCGCGGCTTGCGGAAGCGGCTCTCGGAAAACCGGCGGATTTCAATCGTCCATTCCGCCGGCACCTCAACGACCGCTCCGCCGACACTTTCCAACCCCCGCTCACGCACAACAAGACGCCGGGCCTCGCCCGCCCCGATGGCAGAGGCCCGCGCGCTGCGCGCCAGAGCCCGGATCTCTTCGGTTACCTCGCCGCCCGGATCGGCGACGGGGGCCAGAAAGGGGACGACTGCGCCCATGAGGAGCGCAATGATGGCCAGAGCCGTGAGGATTTCCAGGAGGGTGAACCCTCCGCGCCGCGCGTTAGTTGCCGATATCATCGTCGCTCTCGACCCCGTCGGGCCCGAGCGAGAAGAGGTCATAGCCCTCGGGGTTGCCGCGGCCCGGGTTGCGATAAACGTATTCGTTGCCCCATGGATCGAGGGGCACGGCTTTGAGGAGCTGTTTCCACCGGGGGGGTTTGGGGTCGCTTGTCGGGCGGGCGACCAGCGCCTGCAGTCCCTGGGCCGTCGAGGGCTTGCGGTAATTCAGCATCTCATAGGTGCGCAACTGCATCGAGATTGCCTGAATGTCGCTTTCGACCCGCTGCTCCTTGGCCACGTCCACATTGCCCACAAGCATGTAAATGGCCGACCCCACCAGCACCGCGATGATGCCCAGCACGAGCATGATCTCGAAGAGGGTGTAGGCGGCGCGCCCGCGTTGCGGGGCGCGGAACACGGGGCGGGCGGATGGTGGTTGGGGCATGGCGTTCACGGAGGCCGCTTCAATGGCCCGGGGAGGCGGTTTGTTGGAAAGTCAGGGGCGGGAAAGAGAACGGCTGCGGCGGGGGGGCGGTGACGACGACCGGGAGGACGGGCGGGTCGGAGACCAGGGGCAGCGGGGTCTCGAAGTCGGGCTCGGGGGATTCATCGGCGACCGTCGGCCACGGATCGGCGGGAACTTCCGAAGGGGCATCCAGCCCCGGAGGGAACAGGCCGGCGGGCTCCGCCCCGGCCAAACCCGTGTCGTCGCCGAACCGCA
>CAZGNH010000083.1:0-1857 GCA_964527025.1 uncultured Chthoniobacterales bacterium
TCTCCCCGAGCGAGAGGGGTTTTTTGGCGGCGAAGAGGACATCGAGGATGCGGCGGCGGCCGGCGGTCACACGCATGCCTTTGGCACGCAGACGCGCCAAAACCGCCTTCGGCGTGAAGGGCGGTGCTTTTTCGCCCGGCTCGTGGTCACAGCAGACCGCGCCCATTTCAGGCCTTCCTCCCGCAGCAGTGTTTGAATTTCTTTCCGCTTCCGCACGGGCAGGGTTCGTTGCGCCCGACTTTCGGCATTTCGCGGCGGATTGGCAGGTCGATTTTCGGCAGGTCGGGCGTGTCCGTGCCGGTCTCTCCCGCGGGCGCCGCCCGGGACGGACGCACCGGAGAACCCGCATGCATGAGGTTTTGCGGCAGACTTCCCAGCAATGCCTCGAAGGCCTGCAGGTTGGTCGTGCTGCGGAACAGGTTGTTGAGGATTTCCAGTTTGATGCTCTCCATGAGCTCCGAGAACATCGAAAACGCCTCGTTCTTGTATTCGACAAGCGGATCTTTCTGCGCGAAGGCCCGCAGGTAAACCGCCTCGCGCAGGCCGTCCATTGCATACAGGTGCTCCTGCCACAGCCGGTCCACCGCATTCAAAATCACATAACGCTCGAGGCCGCGCAGCGCTTCCGCGTGTTCCATGGATGCCTTCCGCTCGTAGGCCTCCCGCACAATCCCGGCAAGGTGGGAACCGACCTCCGCGGGACTCCTGCCGTCCAGACCCGCCCTTGCGGCGTTCAGCCCGAGCGGGAAGGTCGTATTCACCCACTGGAGCAGGCCATCGTGGTCGGGCTCCCCGTCGGAAACCTCAAGGTAGCCGGAAACCTTCTGGGGGACGGCCTCGTCGATGACTTCGAGGATGAGGGTGCGGGGGGTGTCGCTGTCGATGACCTCCTGCCGGTATCCGTAGATGACCTCGCGCTGCTGGTTCATCACATCGTCGAACTCAAGGGTGCGTCTGCGGGCAAGGTAGTTGCGCTGTTCGACACGCTTTTGGGCCGTCTCGACACTTTTGTTCAGCCACGGGTGCTCGAGTTCCTCGCCCTCCTGCAACCCGAAGGTCTCCATGATCTTGGTCATCCGGTCGGCCGCCCCGAAATTGCGCATCAAATCGTCTTCGAAGCTCACGTAGAAGCGGGATGCGCCGGGATCTCCCTGCCGGGCGCAGCGCCCGCGCAACTGGCGGTCGATGCGGCGGCTTTCGTGGCGCTCGGTGCCAATCACGTAAAGACCGCCCAAACCGGGAACACCCTCGCCGAGTTTGATGTCCGTGCCGCGTCCGGCCATGTTTGTCGAGATGGTCACCGCGCCGCGCAATCCGGCGCGCTGCACGATTTCGGCCTCCTGCATGTGGAACTTCGCATTCAGGACGCTGTGGGGGATCTTGTCGCGCTTGAGCATCCGCGACATCAGCTCGCTGGCCTCGACACTGGCCGTGCCCACAAGCACCGGCTGCCCCCTGCCATGGGCCGCCTTGATCGCCTCGATCGCCGCATTGTATTTCTCCCGCCGGGTTTTGAAAATCCGGTCGTTTTCATCGATGCGCTTCACCGGGCGGTTTGTGGGAATCACGTTCACATCGAGGCGGTAGATGTCGTTGAACTCATTGGCCTCGGTCTCGGCGGTGCCCGTCATACCCGCCAGTTTTTCGTAGAGGCGGAAGTAGTTCTGGATGGTGATGGTCGCCAGCGTCTGGGTTTCGCGGTCGATCTGCACGCCCTCCTTGGCTTCCACCGCCTGGTGCAGGCCGTCGCTCCACCGGCGCCCCGGCATCTTGCGCCCGGTGAACGTGTCCACGATCATGACCTTGTTGTCTTCGACAACATATTCGACGTCTTTTTCGTAGAGGCAGTAGGCCTTG
>CAZGNH010000084.1:0-2975 GCA_964527025.1 uncultured Chthoniobacterales bacterium
TTGATGGCTTCGGTGACATCCATTTCGTAGATGGCGCGGATGCGGCCGGTGGCGGGAGTGTTGGTGGCCTCGAAAATGAAGAGGGACGTATTCGGGAGGCCGGTGGCGGGTCCGGTGTAGTCGGTGAAGCCGCTGCCGCCGCCGCCGAGCAGCGCGCGGAATTCGGCGGGCCGGACGACACGCCGCGGGTCGAAGCCGGCACCCAGCGCGATGGCACCCGGACGGAACGAGGTCGTGTTGCTGCGGGCAAGGCAATAGACCGCGACGGCGTGGCCGAGGTCGTTGTGCAGCAGATCACGCATGGCTTCCGCCCGCAGCAGCTCGCCGTAGGCCGGAGCATGCGGCACCGCGACAACCGGATTTGAAATCCCGTAGTGCGACATCATCACCGCCGCGGGAAGCTGCACATCCACCTCCCCGATGCCGCGGCCGGGACTTGTGGTGAGCGTCGAGAAGGCCACGACGGCCACGATAATCGTGATGCCGAGAATCGCCGAGGCGACCAGCAGCTCCACAAACGAAAACCCCGCGGGCGCACCCGTGCGTCCCGCGCCGGTTCCGCTGGGATCAATCCATGGTTTCATGGCCTTCCGCCGAAATGCTCCCGCGCAGCGGGAACGGACGTCTGCCGCCCGAGGCGTCCATCACATCCGCGGGCAGGGCGTAGCGGACGCGCGGTGCAATCGAGAAATTGACCGAGAACGCGCGCAGGTCGGTCGAGCCGTCGCGTTCGACGAAGGCGAAGGTGAGTTTGCCGGGGGCGACGTCTTTGAGGATAATGCGTTCAAGTTGGTTGGGGAAAAGCGGTGGCAACTCGTCGCCTTTGGTGAGGGCCATGGGGCCGAGGACGACCGACGAGCGGGAGGCTGAGATCGAGAGGCCCTGGACCGGCAGGCGAAGGATGTTGGCGCGGAGGCGGGATTCCTCCGACTCCGGCTGGGCAAGGCCGAGATCCGGCGCGGGTGCGCGTGTTTCGATACGTCCGAACGGATTGCGTTCGCCCGGTTCGACGATAATCGTGCGGCGCTCCTGTGGCATGGGGAGGGCCCGACCCGATGGGATGAACACATCCTGAGCCTGCGCGGTGGCGAGGGTGGCGGCGGCGAAGACCAGCAGGGGAGCGATGCGCATCGGGGTGTTCACGGCTTGTAGATCGGCTGGTCGAGGCTGGCCTCCATGCGGATATCTTCCGGGCGGGTGCCGCGCGAGATGCGCAGCGAACTGACCCGCAGCCCCGGCATCTCCTGCTCCATGGATCCGAGCCAGTTGAGAAGCTTGACAAAATTGTCCTCGAAGATGACATGGGCGCGCAGGGCCTCCGGAATACTTGATCCGCCTTTGACCGGGACGGTATCGAAGCGTTGGGAGATGGTTGCGAGGTTGGCGTCACGGATGCGTGTGATGAATTGGGCCTCGGCGCTGTCGCGGCTGGGGATTCCGGCAAGGGAGCCCTCCCATGCCGAGAGGAATTCCATGAGATCACGCGAACTGTTTTGCAAATTGCGGTAGCGATCGAGGCCGATTTCCGCGACTTCCCGTTGGGAATTGAGCTCATAGCGGGTTTTGTCGGCCTCTTTGGTGATTTTAACAGCTTCGCCTTGGAGCCAGAGGATGCCCTGGATGATGGCCAGAGCGCAAATACCGACAAGGACCAGGGCGACGTGTTTCTGGTTCATGGTGAGGCGGGGGCTTGGGAGTCTGTTGCGCCTCCTGCGGGGCTTACGAGGGTGGCGCGGAAGTCGATTTGGCCTTCGGCGAGCGTTTGCTGGGGCTGGACGACCCGGTAGGCTTGTTCGGCGAGGGCGGTGGTGGTGCGGTCGATTTGGTCGGGGGTTGTTGCGGCGACCCTCATGCCGAAGCGGATGCTCGAAGGCGCACCGGAATCCCGGTCAATGCGCAGATCCGAGAGCATCGAGCCTGTCTCGATGCTGCGGGCGGCGGAGACGGCGAGCGGCTGGACCGGCAACGAGCCCTCGACCCATGCCTGCAAATCCGTGGCTTGGATGATGCGGGCTTCGAGTTTGGCGCGCTGTTCGTCGGTTTGTTTGGCTTCGGCGAGAACGGCCTCCTTGGCGCGCTTGTCCTTTTGGATATTGTCGGTTGCGAAAGCGATTTGGAGGAGGAAGACCGAGCAGAGGATGATGGCGGCGACGATCGAGAGGAAGAAACACAGCGGGACAAGGCGCAGGATGTACGGAAGCGGAGGGGTGATGTCCTTCCGGTTCGTCTTGAAGTCGTCGATGATGTGTTCGGGGATGACCATGGGTCAGTTGGCGAGGAGGAGTTTCCAGAGGAGATCCGGCTGCGAGAGGTCCCTGACCTCATGGCCCTCGAAGGTCTGCGAGACGGCTTCGGCGAGGCCGGGGTAGGCCGTATCGCCGGCGACGACGACCGGCATGTCGGCGGGGATGCGGGCTTGGAACGGGGAGACGAGGTCGAGGGCGGGGGTGCAATCCGGCGGGTCGTAAACGTCGGTGCGCGAGCGCAGCTCGAGCCATTTGTCCTGTTCCTGGACGAGGGCGCAGACGGCGCCTTCGCAGAGGATGATGAAGAAGGCGCTGGCGGGTTTGTCCGATCCCTTGGTGACATTGACCGTCGAGAGGGCGTGGGTGAGGAGCGTGTAGGTGCCGCAACAGATTCTGCCGAGGCGGAAACCGGTTTCCCGGAACGCGGTGTCGATGCGCCCGAGGTGTTCCTCCTCGGTGGTCAGCAGGATGCTCGAATTTGTCTCCGGGTTGTGGGTGAGGGCGTAGCGGCGGCCCCGTTCGTACCTGCCGCCGAGGACCGTGCGCGGGTTGGTCTTGACCAGATCCTCACTGCCCGGGCGCCGCGACAGATTCGTCTCGAGGCTCAGGACATACCGCGTGTGCATCGACACCGCGCACCATCCGCCGTCCGAGGCCTCCCGCATCTGGTGCCCGGCCACATTGAGCGTTTCCTTGAGATCTTTGATGTCGCGGATGGTGTCGGTCGTC
>CAZGNH010000085.1:0-2040 GCA_964527025.1 uncultured Chthoniobacterales bacterium
CGTCGACACCGAAAACCTCTCGGGCAAGGTCCAGCGCATCCCCACCCGCGAAGAAATCAACCCCATCGTCAACGAACAACTCGTCGTCGAACTCTACTCGCGCTGAGTTTACCCGGCCAGTTCAAGACTCCCTTGGGGGATCCCCGTCCATCCATGCATGCAGGGAGCGCCAGCCCACGGCACGGACGCCGCGGCACAGGGGCATGGGCGCGGTGTAATCTGCCGTATCGGCATGCACGACCGCCGCGCGCGACACGACACGCGGCTCCATGGACTTCATCAGTCGTGTGATCGAATGCGCATCCTCCGGCCTTGGCGTGCGCGTGGCCTTGGCCTCGATCAGCAGCAACCGGCCCGCCCCCTCCTCCACCACAAAATCAACCTCCAACCCCTGCCGGTCGCGGAAACAATACAGCCCGCGCTCACGCCCCCGATTCAGCCGGTGCTTGACAATCTCGGAGGCAACAAGGCCCTCGAACAACGGCCCGCGGAAAGGCGATGCCGCCAATGACGCTTCGTCACGAATGCCCAAAAGCGCCGCCGCCAAACCCGAGTCGGTGAAATAGAGCTTGGGCGTCTTGACGATCCGCTTGCCGAAATTCTCGAAATACGGCGGCACCAGGATAATCTGCCCGGTGACCTCCAGAATCCCCAGCCATTGCGTGATCGTCGGCACGCTCACCCCGAGCGGCGCTGCCAGATCGGTCTTGTTCAACATCCGCCCGCACCGGCCGATCAGCAATCCCATGAACCGACGGAACACCGCAAGGTCACGGATCGAGGCAACAGCCCTCACGTCCCGCTCAAGGTAGGTTTGCACATAGGAACGGAACCAAATGTCCGCCGCACCCGGCGCAGCCAAGACCTCCGGAAAGCCCCCCCGCAAAAGCGTCATGGACGGCTCCTCCTCGGCGGAAAATGGCAGCAGCGAAAAAACCGCCGCCCTCCCGGCCATGGATTCGGTGACCCCCCGCATCAACGGAGCCTCCTGCGAACCGGTCAGCAGCCACCGCCCCCTCTGCCCGGGATGCCGGTCAATCCATGCCCGTATGTAGGCAAACAACTCGGGCGCGTTCTGCATCTCGTCGAGAATCACCGGCAACGCCAGGCCTCCGAGAAACGAACGGGGATCCGCCCTCACCCTTGCCACCACATCCGGATCTTCCAACAAAACATGCCCCGCCTTGGGAAACAAATGACGCAACAACGTCGTCTTCCCACACCGCCTCGGACCCGTCACCAAAACTGCCGGAAAATGCCCAACCGCCCGCAAAACTTCCGCCTCCAAGGTTCTTGATTTGTATTCCATGTGACAAATATAAAGTTGCAGCATGGAAAAGTCAAAATCATATGGCGGGAATTACAGGAGTCGCACTCTCCCCGTGGTCGCATTCCCACCCGCGAAGAAATCAACCCCATCGTCAACGAACAATTCGTCGTCGAACTCTACTCGCGCTGAGTTTACCCGGGGCCAAGATGCCTCCGAAGTTCGGAGTTCCGCCTTCAGGCGGTGCCTTGGGCGGTGAAAAATTCCGCCTGAAGGCGGGACTCCAAACAACCCCCCCGTGGCCGCGATGCTTCCGGAGGGAACATTCCCGCCGGCTTGTCCCGCCGAAGCCTTGGCGAAGGCGGACTTTTTCCCGCATTCCAAAGCGCGTCCACGCAGCAGTGACGCGGGCGCAGCCCGCCTTGGAGTGCGGTGCTCCGCACCGCTTTGGATTTTTCATCGGGGCGAAACATCCGGTGAAAAGCCACCCCTTTCAACCGGCGCCACCCCGCACGCAAACCAATGCGGAGGCGGCGTCCGCACAGGGAGAGGCATTTCTGTGGCAGGTTGTTATCCGCGGACTATTGCCGGGGGAGAAATTCGCTCATAACCCGGATGGAACCGTCCGGAAAAATAATGTGCGCTCCGCGTCCGTGCATGTTGCCGATTTCCACAAGCCATGGTTGTGTGGACCACCGGAAAGGTGTGAACGGTTTTTCATCGAACCGGGTGGGTGAGTAATGTGCACGTGGTCGTGCGCGTGGCCTTGGCCT
>CAZGNH010000086.1:0-2101 GCA_964527025.1 uncultured Chthoniobacterales bacterium
TGGGGGCACCGGTCGGGTCGGTCCAAAGGTCGAGCCTTCCCGCGGAATCATAGCCGAATGTGCTGGTAAAATTTTCCGGATCGGTGGCGGAGGCGAGCAGGCCGTCGGAATAGGCGAAGCCGATGCTGCGGCCCGTCGAGTCACTCACGCCAGAAAGCAGGGGACTCTGGGCATCGACGTAGTTGAAGGTGAGTGTGCGTCCGACCGAATCTTCCACCGTGGCCAGGCGGCCTTCGGGATCATACGTGTAGGTGCGGCGATTGCCGTCGGGGTCGTCCCAGAAGGCGATGCGGTTTTCTGTGTCGAATGCGATGCTACCGCGCAGGTGGGGTTTGAGCACAAAGCTGCCGGGGGTTCCCTCAAGCTCTGTACGGGTGCCCGCCGGGCGGGTCCAGCCCCCGGTTTCGTTGCGCGAAAAAACAAGCCGTTGGTCGCCGAGTTCCACAAAAGCGGTGTTTTGGGTGGTGGAGTCGGCGGCCCAGTTTGCCGCCAGCACCCAAAGTAGCATGTCTTTGGGCGGACCCGCCGCGTCGGCAAATTCCAACGCCGCGAGAGTGGCCACGAGCAACGGGGAGGCATCGCGGGAACGCAGAAGCCCGAAGGCCGCTTCCGGGGAATTACCCAGCCGAATGCGACCATGACACGAATGCGTCCAGCCCAGCCCGAGGCTTCCATTGCCTTTGCGCGAACTGTTGTAGGAACGCGAAAATTCCAACCCGCGAGGCGAGTCGGCCTGCCCGAGCACAAGGTCGGTTTTGCGCAGCAAATACGAGCCCGTTCGCAGGTCCACCGGCTCGGCGCTGAGGGCTTCCGGTGTGCCAAGCACCCGCCAGTCCAAGAGCCAGTCGAGGTACGTTCTCTGAGCGACGAGGTTCCCATCGATAAGCATGAAAATCGTTGAAAATCCCCCGCTCAAACCCCCGGCAATCAGCATGCGGCTTGAGCCCGGGTCGAGCTGCGCGTAGCCGAAGCCGGTCCAATCATCCATCGCGAGCGCCCCGTCTTCATGCACCACCAACGTCGCCCCCGCGGCCACCCCGGAGGCCATGGCCGACAGCGCGTCCGGCGGGTAATTGACCAGTTGCGCTGAGACTGCCGCCCAATTCGCGGATGTGGCGCGGAATACACGCTGCCCTTCGTCATTGGCCTGCGCGAGGGCCTTGACGGTTGAGACCGCGCGCGGCGCGCCCATTTGCTCGACGACCGCGTGCTCGAAGGCGCTCATCAATCCGATTTGCGCATTGAAGAGTTGCCCATCCATGCCCGTGGCATTGGCGGCAAGCCCGGTTACCACCGGCATGTCCACAAAAAATCCCCCCTCCTGCCCGCACACCCCCGCCACATGCGCGAGTACCGTGAAGCTTTCCCGGACATTGGCGGCAAGTTGCGAACCGAGCGCCACCTGGCGCACCCATTGCAGGCCAAGCAGGTGGAGGGATTCGCCGAGCATTTGGCGCGAGCCGTTTGCCAGCCCTCCTGCTCCATAGGCGGCAAGCAATGCCTGCGAGGCTTCCTGCCGCCCGGTTGCGGGTCCGTGCGGAAACACAGACGGGGTGATATCGTAGGTGCCCGTGCGCAACAGGCTTCGTCCACTGAGTGAGGCATCCCATTCAAGGGCCGCGCCCGCTTGGATCGGGCTTCCCGGGTGGTCCATATCAATGGCCAGCGCAATGCTCGTTCCCACCGGAGTGGATTCCGAGGCAATCAGCGTGTCGCCATGCCAGAGCTCCGCCGCACCACCCGCACCAAAGGCCACGGTCAATCTCCCGCTCCCGATTTCATCCGCCCGGAGGGTTTCATCAATTTGCGAGCCGATGCGAATACGCACGTTGACAGCCGCCGATGCGGGGAGGTCGTTTTCGTAGAAAAACACCCCCGGGGAGAACTCTGTCAGAGGTGCGCCGCCTCCCAGCGTCGGCGACGCCGAACCGATGCGCGTGCTCCCGCCCGCCACTTCCGCAATGGTGGCTATGGCATGACTGCCGACGAGGTTGGATCGCAGGCTGCCGGCAAACGATGCCAAGCGCTGCTCGACCGCCGCACGGTCAACTCCAGACACCGAATCCCCCGACAAGACCCCTCCGGCATCCGCCCGCAATTG
>CAZGNH010000087.1:0-1533 GCA_964527025.1 uncultured Chthoniobacterales bacterium
GGGCGGCGACGGCCATGGGGGGTGGGAAGTCGAGGGGCGCATCCGGCGGGGTTGGCGGGGGTTCGGGGGCGGGGTTGACGGGGGGGTAAGGGGCGAGCGCGGCGGCTTCCTCTTCGGAGAATGCGCCGAGGAGGAGGGCGTTCGAGGGGGTCGAGGCGATCGCCTCTTCGGCCACGAGGCGCAGGGCACACCGGTGGATGGCGGCGGCGGTCTCCGGCCCCAGCGGCCCGTCGCCAGCCGTCGAAAAATACACGCACTGTCCCGCGCGATAAAAACCGAAACACAGGATCCCCGCTTCGCGCCACAGGAGGAGATCGTGCCCGTGCTCTCCCCACAAGCGCGCTGGCGCCTCGAAGCGCCCTGCCACAGCCGCCAAAGGCTCGAGCACCGGATCGTCGGAGGCCACCAAGGCCAGCACAAGGGACCGGTCGGGGCCGGTTTCGATCACGACTGTCCCGACGCTGCAGCCCCTGCGGACGAGGTGGCGGGAGGTCATTTCGAGTTCGGCGAGGTCGCGTGCATTGCCCTGTGCTGCGACCCAGAGAGGCATCGAGAAGAGGGAGCGGGTCGGACAGGCGGCCACCAGAGGCCGGCATTTTTTGAGGGCTGTCTCCACACGCACGGCGGCACCCGCCGGGGGGATTTTCCACAGCTCGGGCCCCGCGCCGGCGCACCGCCACACATGGATCGGAGACTGCCTGCGCGCACTCATCGTTCCTCCCAATGGAGAATTTGCCCGTCCCCGCCGGTCACGACGGAGATCGTGTGCCGCACCCCGTGGCAGAATCCGGTACTCCGGATGCGGCGGGCGGAACCCGTCACGTCGAAGGCCGCCTCGAGGCCGTCCATTTGTGCGTCCGAGGCGCCCGTGATTGCGCGCACCTCGTCCATGGTTTCGAATTCCACGTCGTCGCCGGTGCCTTTGATTCCGTCCGCGCCGGCGCGGAAAGCGGCGAGGGATTCGATTTGCATGTCCGAGAGCTCCGAGAGGAGCGCGATGAGGCCGGGATCGGCGTGGTTGATATTGATTGGTCCGTCGTGCCAGAGCGTGAAGGTCTCGCGCCATCCTTCCCTCCCGAACAGGAGATCGCGGAGGTTGAGCACCGATGCCATTTCACGGATATCCTCCAAAGGGGCGTTCCGGGGCAAGCCTTCCATGCCGGCGCGCGTGTATTCCGGCGCCTCCGCGCCCGCAAGGGAGCGCAGGTCGTCGGGATCGATCCAGTCCGAAAGGCTGTCGATGGCGGCGTCGGCCTGCATGAGATCGTATCCCCAGCCGGTGAACAGGGCACGGAGCAGTTCGCGTTCGGAAACCCACGCATTCGGGTTGATGCGCCCGGAATCGTCCGAGAGGGTGACGGAGAACCCCTCCGCGTCCGTCGCGGCGGGATCGCCTGCCGCAAGCAGCGGGTCGCCGGGCAACACATCCGGGTGCCGCCCGACCGCAATGCCGCTCAGAGCCAACTGGCGGGCGCGGGACAAATTCTCCGCGCGGCGCTCCTCCCCCCCCCCCCCCCTCCTCCCCCCCGCCAC
>CAZGNH010000088.1:0-2322 GCA_964527025.1 uncultured Chthoniobacterales bacterium
GGCCAAAGGCCGTGCTTTGGCAAGCCCCCGGAGGCGGCCCGCGGCGGGGAAAAAACAAACATTCCCCACTCCGGCTCCACGCGACGGGTCTTTGCGTGCTGGCAGAATGACAAGTTCCGGCCATAATCTGCCGGTCCAATGTCAGGCATGCCAACCCCGCATTGCAAATTCCAAACCCTCTTCAATCTTGAATCCCTCGCAGCGGAGGGATCGGGAGCCACGCAGGCGGAGCGGAAACTCGCCGCACACAAAGCCGCCGCCCTGCGCGTGAAGCTCAAGCACGCATCCCCACCGGCAAAGGCGGTCGGGCTCGACCTCCTCGCATGGAGCCCGAAAAGTTCGCCGGAGGCACGGGTGCTTGTGAAGTTTGGCCCCGCCCGCACCCGCGTGTTCGACGTCGCACGCGATATTGCAAGGGCTTCCCTCGGTATCGCAATCGACCTGCGGCACGCAAGGGACGGCCAATCGGAATTCGTCGCCTGTATTGATGAAAACAGCGCCCGGGCACTCTCGCAATCCCTCGGGGATCTCACCACCAAAATCGAGGGCTTCTGGGAAACCTACCTCGAGAAGGACCCGCGCCGGGTGCCCGCCGACGGACTCGCATTTTTTGCCGGCCTCGCCGACGGGTTCCTCGGCGACGGACGCCCCTCCGGAATCGTGCCCGGCCGCTCGATCTTCAGAAAATCCTCGAAAAGAAAGATCAAAAAATTCACCGGTTCGCGCGCATTTTCCCTTCACCCCTACGAAGTCGGACACGCCGCCGGATCGATGGCCCGCTTCAAAATTGAACTGCCCCGCATCCATGCGTTCCTCGGTTCGGCCGCACAGATGCTACCGGGTGGTTGACGCCAATGCCTTGGTGCCGACCCTCATCAGAATAACCCGCCAAATCCATGCAGTGAGGGAACAAAAAGCGGGCAAAGGCCGTGCTTTGGCAAGCCCCCGGAGGCGGCTTGCTATTCCCCCCCGGGTGTTTTCCTGAGGGCCTTGGTTGCCGCGCGGCGGCGCTTGCCTTCCACGAGTTTGCGCTTCGACGCGGGCGAGCGCCGCGCGGTCTGGCGGCGCTTTTTTGCGCGGAGGGCAAGTTCCCGGCGCCGCGCGGCGGCGACTTGTTCGAGGGCGGCTTCTGCCAGACGGCTCCACGCGAGGCGCCGGTTCCTCTCCCTCGATCGGTGGTCGTCGGCCTTGGCGCGCAAGCCGCTGGGCGGGTGCCACAGGCGCACCGATGTCTCGACTTTGTTCACATTCTGGCCGCCGGGACCCCCGCTGCGCGCGAAGACCTCGACCACCCGCCCGGGGTCGATGCCGCAGCGTTCCAGCGCCTCCCTCACGGCCTCCGGGGCGGTGGCAACCAAGGCCCTTAACGGCTTTCGCCCCGGGCGCCGCCGCCCGGCTTCTTCCTCTCGAGAGAGTTCATCACCACGTAGAGCACGGCATCGAGCATGTCGGCGTGGGTGCGGTAAATGTCGGTCACTCCCGCGGGCGGGTCCCATGTAGCCGCGGGCAGGGACGGGGAAAACTTCAGTTCGAGCACATCGACGGTGGCTGTAAAATCGGGTTGCGCGATCTCGAACCGCCGCGGCACATACCCGGGACCAACCCACATCGCCGCTTGGAACCCCTCCGCCCCCGCCGACTTCGCAAGCTCCGGCATCAACCCCGCCGTGATCACCCTGAAATCCTGCCCGTCAATGGTCCCCATCTCGGCCACATCCGCCCTCTCCACCGAAAAAATCGCCGGCAGGAAAATCGCCTGCTGGGCCGTGACCGGCAGAAAAATCGGCGTGTTTTTTTTGCGCGTGGGAGGCGGCTTCACATCGAATTGCTTGAGCAGAAACTCGACCTTCGCGCCCGGCACAGCCCACACCTCATCCCCCACCCGGCACACGGTCACATCCTCCCCCAACACCGGCGCCCGCAGCTTCACCTTGTCGGGAAACTGCACCGCAGCCTCCAAAGTCGCCCCCTCCATCTCCTTGGGCAAACGCCCCGTCACCTCCGAGAGCTCGAGCTTCAAAATACACGCCTTGTTCGGACTCTTGGTCTCCGCAAGCAGCACGCTCCAAAACGGCTGGAAAACCCGCCCGATCACATCATATGGGTTGTCCCGCGGAGGCCCGCCCTGCTGCGCCAAAACCGGCGGGGCGCACAGGAAAACCGCCACAAGAGAAAGGACCGTGCGAATCGTCATCCGCAATGGCATACGCAAGACGCGCGCCTCCCGCACGCAAATTCGCGCCACCACCTCACGCGCCGCCCGCCGCGGCAAACAACCGGTTGACAAAATCCCAGTTCACCGTTTTCCACCATGTGGTTGCA
>CAZGNH010000089.1:0-1673 GCA_964527025.1 uncultured Chthoniobacterales bacterium
CTCGCTGTCCACCCCGACCTTCATCCCACGCCACGCCCCGCCGTGCAAACGCATTCCACCACCGGCCGGAAGACAGTTTTTCAGTTGCCAACAATCAAGGCCAACCATCATCATCTCACCATGCGCTTGATGGTCTGCCCCAAAACCCAAGTGCCCAATTACCGGGATGCTCCGGTCTCGCATTTCCTGAGCCTTGTCGATCCGGGCGACAACCCGGAAGACCTCACACCGCCGCGCGCAACCAAAGACCGGCTCATCCTGACCTTCAGCGACCTCGACGACATCGAGATGAGCCTGCCCCGCTTCCGCCGCTATACGCCGCCGCGCGACGAGGATGTGAGGCAGATCGTCGCTTTCGGTTCGGCGCTGGCCGACTCGGACGACTGGGGCCTGCTCGCCCACTGCGAAGCGGGAATCAGCCGCTCGACCGCGGCGGCCATTGCCGCCCTCACCGCAGCAGGCTATCCGCCGGAAACCGCCTTCGAACTCGTCCAACGCGTGTGCCCCGAAATGCTCCCCAACCGCCGCATCCTCCGGATCGCAGACGGCTACCTCGGAACCGGAGGCACTCTCCACGCCATGGCCGTCGAACACCGCCGCAAAGCCTTTGAACTGGCCGGCTACGAAGACCCCACCGAAGTGCTCTACCGCGAATCCCTCAATGCCCGCAAATCCCTGCTCGGCCGGTTCCTTGGCATTTTCCCGCGCAACTGGCGCAATATCGTCGGCACCGGAGCCCGCATGCGCGCCGCCAAAAGCCGCCCGGTCGCCTACCCCAAACGCAAGTAACCGGGATGCCGCTGCGGGTCAGGAAGTGGCGATGGTCCGGATGGCCTGGAGGCCGTCCCGCCAGGTGATTTTTTTCCCTTCGGCGTAGGTGCGTCCCGCGTAGGAGACGCCGACTTCGTAGATCCGGAGGCCGTGGCGGGAGGCTTTGGCTGCCAGTTCGGGCTCGATGCCGAAGCCGTTTTCGGCGAGGTGGAATTCCCGGAGGCGGCGGGACAGGAAGGCCTTGTAGCAGCACTCCATGTCGCTGAGGTTCAGGTTGGTGAACATGTTTGAGAGGAGCGTGAGGAATTTGTTGCCGACCATGTGCCAGAAGTAGAGGACCCGGTGTGCCTGGCCGCCGATGAACCGCGAGCCGAAGACCGCATCGGCCCTGCCATCGAGGATCGGTTGCAGCAGCGCGGGGAAATCGGCGGGATCATACTCGAGGTCGGCGTCCTGGATGATCGCGACAGGCGCACGCAATTCTCCAATGGCCGTGCGGAGCGCCGCGCCTTTTCCGCGGTTGGTCTCATGGCGGAAAACCCGGATGCGGTCCTCCTGTGCAGCCAGTCCGGCGAGCAGATCCGCCGTGCCGTCCGTCGAGGCGTCGTCGACGACGACAACTTCCGCGACCGCCTGCTGGGCAAGCACGCGCCCGAGGATGGCAGCAATGGTCGCGCGTTCGTTGAAAACCGGCATGAGGACGCCGAGGCAGCGCCCGGGCAGCGTCTGTTCCGGCCTGTCGGATGGCATGCTGGCGGGCGGTTTCACGGGGCATGAAGCTAGCCGGGGCGGGCGGGGGCTGAAAAGCGCAAAGCGCGGACGGCCGGATTTCCGGCTGGAGTCCGGGGGCGTCTGCTGACAAGGATGCCGGAGTGGATGGCGTGAGGATTTTGCACACGGCG
>CAZGNH010000090.1:0-2345 GCA_964527025.1 uncultured Chthoniobacterales bacterium
GTAATCGTAATCTTCTCGGCATCATTCGATTACGATTAGGATTACGATTAAGATTAGGAGTGAGATCACGCCCGAATCCGTCTTAAGTTAGCGCCATTCCCCCCTGACCCATTTCCCCGCCGGTCAACCGCCCGCGGCGCGCTTTTCCAAAAGGGCGTCGAAATTGGCTTGGACGGCCGCCATCTCGGGGTCGTCGGCCGGACGGAACCTCCGGTAGATATCCAGAGCCGCCTTGTAAAAATTGTCCGCGCGGTCGTAATCCCGCGAGGCGTGGTACACGACGGCGAGGTTTCCGAGGGATTGGGCCACATCCGGGTGCAGTCCACCGAAACATTTTTCGCGGATGGCAAGGGCCTGCATGTGCATGTTTTCGGCGCGGACAAGATCCCCCGAATCGGTGAGGGCGACGCCGAGGTTGTTTGCGGCGATGGCCACCTCCGGGTGCGTCTCTCCGTGGATCCGCTGGGCAACCTCCATCGCGCGCGCATAACAGCGCTCGGCTTCGCCCCCGTCGCCGGACCTGCGGCACACCGAAGCGTAGCCGTTCAAGAGTTGGGAGTGCTGTGAGTGGTCGCCGATGCGCTCGTAATACTCAATCGCCCGCTCGTAGTAGTGCCTGGCCTTGGACACGTCGTTCAGCGCATCGTGGAGCAACGCCAGCTTGCCCGCAATGCGCGCCGCAGAAATCCATGTTCCGATCCGCGAGGCCGTCCGCAACGCCTCTTCGAAATGGTCGGTCGCCTCCTGTTCGCGGCCGCACGCCTGACAGACGTCCCCGGCAATCTCGATCGCATCCGAAAGCTTCGGGCTGTCGGGGCGCAGCACGTGCCTGGCCGATTCGATAAACGTCCTGGCAACCTCAATGTATTCATCGGGGGTCGCGCGCTGCCTGCGGGTCTCGAAGTCGCGGCAGAGTGTGTCCCACAAATTGGCCGTGGTCTGCATGGCGGGTGGTGTGTGTTTGCTATTGTGATTCCCCGCGAACCGCCTGTCCAGCAGATTCGACAAAGCAACACGGCCTGTCCTACTTATTTCACAGGTTCTCAGATGCTTTCGCCGAGGAAGGTGTGGATGCCGCACTCGCTTTTGTTGAACCCGGTCCAACGGCCGGCCCGATCGTCGTCCCCCTGGCCAACGGGCAGCGTGCACGGCATGCACCCGATCGAACGGTAACCGCGCGCCACAAGAGGATTGCGTGGAAGGTCGTGGGCATCGAGATACTCCTGCACGCGCCCGCGGCTCCACCCCGCCAGCGGATTCAGCTTCAGAATATACCGGTCCCGCAGGACATCGAAGTGATACAACCCGGCAAACGCCGTCTTCGCCCTCCCGGCGGATTGTTCGCGACGCAACCCCGTGATCCAGACATCCAACCCCGAAAGCTTCCGCTGCAACGGCACCACCTTCCTCAACCCACAACACAAATCCGGATTCCTCTTCCACAACTCCGGCCCGTGCTCCGCCGCCTGCCCGTCAACCGTCTGATCCGGACACAAACTCTCAACCACCATCCCAAAACGCTCCTCCACCCGCGCCTTCAATTCCAACGTCTCCGAAAACAACAACCCCGTGTCCAACGTGAATACCGGAAAGCGATACCCCCCCTCATACGCCGCGTGCATCACAACCATCCCCGCCCCTTGAAAACTCGTCCCAATCGCCGCACGCTCCCCATAAACTCCCCAACACCACCCAAGAACCTCCCCAAGCCCCTGCCCCTCCAAACCCTCAAGCTCCCCGCGTACCCGCTCATACTCCTCGCGCGTCATGCAACAAACTATCGCACGCATCCCCTCCGGAATACACGACTTTTTTAGTCGTTATTATTTTGGGGTGGGATTGAGGGCGGTGTCGCGGGCTTGGTCGAGGATGACGTTGGCGATGGAGGGTTCGGTGCCGATGGCGCTGGAGTAGAAGAGGGTTTTGCCGCGGAGGAGGTGGGGGTTGGAGTGGAAGGCGGAGGAGTGGCTGGCGGGGGGTTGGGTTTCGGTGTGGATGCCGAGGAGGACGGGGATATCCTGGTAGCTGTGGAGTCCGTCGGAGATGAAAAAGGGGACGGCGATGACGGTTGGTTGGGAGGCGAGGGAGTGCCAATCGGCGATGAGGGGGGGTTCTTCCATGTAGGCGGCTTCGACTTGGGCGTAGAGGTTGAGGGAGCGGATGGCGGCGACGCGGTCTTTGGCGGCGCGGGCGGAGTTGTCGTTGAGGCTGGTGCCGTGGCCGACGATGAGGAGGGAGGCGGACTGCGGGGTGGCTCCGGTTTCGGCGGCGCGTTTGAGGAGGACGCCGGTGATGTGGGGGTGGCTGCCGACGGGGCCGCAGTAGTGGATGGTGCGGCCGTCGCG
>CAZGNH010000091.1:0-2305 GCA_964527025.1 uncultured Chthoniobacterales bacterium
CGTTGAACATCGAAAGCCGGGACGAAATGATCTGCGGGATCCGGAGTGGGGTCATAGTCCGCGGTTCGCCACCCATGGAGATTTTGATGGAAAGATCCCGCTGTTGATTTACGATCACGATCCCAACCCACCGTGCGGAACATGAAAAATCCCTCACTCATCACACACGCCCGTGCTTTGCGCTTACTCCTCGTGATGGCCGGTTTGTCACTGGGCGGGTCGTTGACGACCCGCGCCGAAGAGCCGCCGCCCGTGATGGGGTTGTGGCAGGGCGAATGGATCAACCCCGACAAGGCCAACGACTACCTGCGCATCAATCCCGGTTTGACCGCCGAGGTGATCGGGGTGGGGGACGACCAATTCCGGGTGCGTTTCATGGCGGAGCCGTTCAAGCGCGCGGAAATTCTTTTTGAAACCGTGGCGCCCCTGCGGGATGGTGCGGTGCGGTTCGAGGCCAAGGGATGGCGTGGCGAGATCACGGCGGATGGCATCCAAGGCGAGGCGCTGGCGCGCGGGGACCAACCCGTGGCATTCAAATTGACAAAGTATTCCCCCCCCTCGCCCACTCTCGGTCAGGCGCCGCCCGAGGGTGCGGTCGTGCTTTTCGACGGCTCCGGTTTGGACGCATGGGTCTCGAAGGATGGCAAGCCCGACTGGCCCATCCTCGAGGATGGCAGCATGGCGGTCGTGCAACGCAAACCCGGCGAAAAAGGCAACCGCAGCATCCGCACCCGCCAGGAGTTTGGCGAC
The DNA here is from genome assembly GCA_964527025.1 of uncultured Chthoniobacterales bacterium. GTDB lineage: Bacteria > Verrucomicrobiota > Verrucomicrobiia > Chthoniobacterales > Terrimicrobiaceae > CAZGNH01. The sequence continues at coordinate 751 of CAZGNH010000091.1, forward strand.
GTCCGCCTGCACATCGAATTTCTCATTCCTTACAACCCCAAAGGCAGCGGCCAGGGGCGCGGCAACAGCGGCGTTTTCCTGCAGGATACCTTCGAAGTGCAGGTCCTCGACAGCTTCGGCAGCGACGGGCTCTGGAACGAATGCGGCGCACTCTACAAAGTCTCGCCTCCGCGGGTCAATGCCAGCCTCCCGCCGGGACAATGGCAGACCTACGACATCGAATTCCGCACCGCCCGTTTCGATGAGGATGGCCGGATCTCCTCCCACCCGAAAATCACCGTCCTTCACAATGGCATCCCCATTCACACGGCCTTCGAAATGCAGGAGCGCACTGCCCACACGCTCGATCAACGCCGGCTCGCTCCCCCTTCAACCCCGGGTCCGATCCTGCTGCAGGATCACGGCAACCCCGTCCGCTTCCGCAACATCTGGGTGCAGCCTCTCGAACCGGATTCGCCGGAATGATTTACTGTCAATCACCTTTCCTGGATGAAAACCGTTGCCACCGCTGTCCGGCATTTTGACAAACGCGTCAAAGAGATCGGCATTGTCGAAAAGAAGGTCGGAAAATTTCCGCTCCGGCTCGTGCTCATTTTGCCCTCATAGACCAGCCGGTATTCCTTCCCGATTTCCGCCCCCCGCGCCGAACCTGGAAACAACCGCGCCCGCCACCGCTCGGGAACCGGCTCCCCCGCCTCAATTAGCCGAATCAACTACGCTTTTTCGCTGTCTGTCATGAGTTCTGGTCCATTCGGCTATCTGTGAAAATGACTTTGATCTCCAGACCGGGAACCCTCCGGAAATGGACTTCGTCGTTTGGGCCGACCAGCACGCCGAATTCCAAAGCGCGGGCGGTGGCGGCAACTGCAATGTCATTTTGCGGGATGAGGGTTCCCTCTTGGGAGAGTTCGGCGAAAATGTCCGCGTAGTGTTCAGCGACGAGCGGGGTAAAATCAACCACACCGGTCACCCGCCGGATCGCTTCCAACCGTGCGCGCCGACGAGCGGCACGCGAGGCGTTGGAGGCCATCCGCACGCCAATAAGGGCCTCCGCCCAGACAATCGCGGGAATGGCATAGGTTTCCCCCGCCTCCAGCCCCGGTAATACGGATGATTCGGCAGCCCGCTCCATCGCCACGAGCGCGGAAGTGTCAAGGATCAGGCCCATGGATTTTCTGGTGGCACGTCGGCGCGACCAACCCGTTCGAGATCATCCGAAAAGCCGGGGTCGGCTGGCAAACCGCCCAGGGCGTCTATGATCTCGCGGCCCGAAGCCCCGACCCGACTCCCAACCGGGACCAATCGGGCCAGCGCCTTGTTGCTCTTGGTGAGCACAAAACTCTCCCCGGCATGTTTCACCCGCGCCAAAATATCCCCAAAGTGACGCACTGCTTCAGTTGAACTGATTGTCGATTCCATACATAGATGTGTAAATTACATGAATCTGCATGTCAAGCGCGAGGTTGCCGGGTTTAGAGCCTGTTATGCACTTTGCCGGGCATTTGCAGGAGAGGATTTTGGCGATTCTCAAGGCACGAGCGAAGCGCCTGTGTGT
>CAZGNH010000092.1:0-5523 GCA_964527025.1 uncultured Chthoniobacterales bacterium
GCCTCCCGGCTTTTTTTCCCCCCGGCGGCGGCAAGAAAGGCGGCGTGCGCCCCTCCATATCCGAGGGGCACGCCGAAGCGCTGTGCCGACCCGACCACAAGATCCGCCCCGCACTCGCCGGGCGGGCGGATGAGAGCCATGGCAAGAAGATCCACGGCCACAACCGCAAGGGCACCAGCCGCATGAATCCGCGCAATCAGCGTCTCAAGATTGTGGATGACCCCGTCGGTCGAGGGATACTGGACAAAGACGGCAAAGACCGGTTCGGATGGAAGATCGTGCACGGGGCCGACGATCACGCGGATCCCGAGGGGCTCGGCGCGTGTCCGCAAAACGGCGATGGTTTGCGGGTGGCAGTCGTCGGTGACATAGACGGCATCGCCGTCCTTGATCCCGCGCGCCATGGTCATGGCTTCGGCGGCGGCGGTCGCCTCGTCAAGCAGGGAGGCATTCGAGATGTCCATGGCGGTGAGGTCGGCGACCATGGTCTGGAAATTGAGCATGGCTTCGAGGCGCCCTTGGGAGATTTCCGGTTGATACGGGGTGTAGGCGGTATACCAGCCGGGATTTTCGAGGATATTGCGCCGGATGACCGCCGGGGTGTAGCAGGGGGCGTATCCCATGCCGATGTGGGTTGCCAGAGGAATATTGCGACCGACGATGCAAGCCAGATCCTCGAGAGCCGCTTCCTCCGAACGTGCCGGGGGGAGGTCCAGAGGCCGGTTCAGCCGCAGCCCGTCCGGGACGCATGCCTCGAGAAATTCCTCCATCGAGGAAAATCCCAACACCGTGAGCATTTCGCGTGTGGCGGAGTCCGAGGGTCCGACATGGCGGTCGGCGAAGGCGGTGGCGCTCATCGGTCGATATGCGCGCGGTAGGCCTCCGGATCCATGAGGGCGTCAAGTTCGGCGGCATCCGCCACGCGCATTTTGAAAATCCATCCGTTTCCGTAGGGGTCGGAGTTGATCAGGGCGGGGTCGGCGGCGACCGCCGGGTTGGCTTCGAGGGTTTCGCCCGAGACCGGCGCGTAGATATCGCTGGCGGCTTTGACCGACTCGACGACCGCCGCCGGCTGCCCGGCCAAGAACCGGGCACCCGGTTTGGGTGGCTCGGCAAAGACGAGATCGGTCAGTTCGGCTTGGGCGTGGTCGGTGATTCCGACAGTGGCCGTGTCCCCTTCGAGGCGCAGCCATTCGTGGGATGAGGCATATTTCAAATCGTCTGGTACGTTCATGGTTTGCTTTTGATGACGGGTTTTTTTGTGATGGTTGCGGGGTGGGGGCGTCCGCGCACGTCGCATGCGACGGGGGTGCCGGGAGCGGAGCACGCGACCGGCAGGAAGGCCATGGCAATGGCGCGGCCAAGCACGGGGGAGAATCCCCCGCTGGTGGTTTCGCCGACGGCCGTGCCCGCGTGAAGCACGGGGTAGTGCGGGCGGAAGGGAGGCGAAGGGCCGTCGGCGACGAAGGCACAGAGGCGCGTCGGGATGCCCGTGCGCCGGTGTTCGAGCAAAGCCCCGCGGCCGGTGAATTCGCCTTTGTCGAACTTCACAAAGGCGCCCAGGCCGGCTTCGAGCGGTGTGCGTTCCGGCGAGAGGTCGCTTCCGTTGAGGGGATACCCCATCTCGAGCCGCAAAAGATCGCGCGCCCCGAGTCCGCATGGCACACAGCCTGCCGCCACACATGCATCCCAAAGCTCCGCGACCCGGTCCGCCTCACAAACCACCTCAAACCCCGCTTCCCCCGTGTAGCCCGTCGTCGCAACCCAGCCCCCGCCCCCCGGCAATTCAAACACCCTGTTTCGTTCCACCGGCAGGGGCCGCCCGAAGACGCGCACAAAAATCTCCGGTGCCACGGGCCCCTGGACCGCAACGGCCGCGAAACGCCCGCAGGCATCCTCGCATGCAACACCCTCGACGACCCGGCCCCCGAGCCATGCGGCATCCTCCTCCGCCTTCGAGGCGTTCACGACAAGCAGGAACTCGCACGGGCCCGTGCGGTACACATAGAGGTCGTCGATGACCCCGCCCTGTTCATTGAGGAGCAGAGAGTAATGGGCACGCCCGGCTTCGAGGGCGGCGGCGTGGTTTGTCAGGAGGGAGTCCAGCCACGTGGCGGCGCCTCCGCCGCGGACGATGAGTTCCCCCATGTGGGAAATGTCGAAGATGCCGCAGGCGTTGCGGACGGCACGGTGTTCCTCGAGAATCCCGGCGTACTGCACGGGCATTTCCCAGCCGGCAAACCCGACCATGCGCCCCCCGAGGGCCACGTGCCTGTCGAAGAGCGGAGTCCTCTTCATTTCGAATTCCCTGGAAATTGCAAATACGTGTAGCCGGACAGCCCTCGCTCGTATTCATCCAGAAGGCGCATGCCCTCGCTGGGTTTGAGAAGGTCGCCCTTGATGGCGGCATCAAGCTGCGACTTCATGCGCCGCGCCAGCTCGTTGGTATCCCACTGGGTGAGCGAAAGGACCTGCCCGACCGTGTTTCCCCGCAACACCTCCTCGACGTAATAGCCGCTCTCCTCATCCTCATCGAGGTAGATGTGCATTTCGTTGACGCGTCCGAAGAGGTTGTGCATGTCGCCCATGATGTCCTGGTAGGCTCCCACGAGGAAGAACCCTATGAGATACGCCTCTCCGGGCCTCCAGCGATGCAGGGGCAGGGTTTCTTTCACATCGTGGAGGTCCACAAACTTGGCGACCTTGCCGTCCGAATCGCAGGTGATGTCCACAAGGGATGCGTTACGGTCCGGGAATTCGTCGAGGCGGTGGACAGGCATGACCGGGAAGAGCTGGCCGAGGGCCCAGTGGTCGAGGAGGGACTGGAAGACCGAGAAGTTGCACAGGAACTGGTCGCCGAGGGCGATTTCCATTTCCTTGACCTCCTCGGGGATGTAGCGCATCCCACGGAACATCCCGACCACCTGCCGCGCAACCGCCCAATACACCGACTCGACCTTCGCCTTCGAACGCAAATCCAGAAGGCCGAGGTCAAACATCGACTGCGCCCGCTCGCGGATTTCCTGCGCATCATGCAGATTCTCAAGGCGGTTTTTCTTCCCGAGGTTGTCGAGAATTTCGATGATGTCGGCCACGATTTGCGGGTCGGTCTCCCCGGCGACCACCGGAGGGTCTCCACTGCTTTTCTCGATCGACCCGAAGGTCTCGACCAGCAGCACCGAATGGTGCGCGACTATCGCGCGCCCGCTCTCGCTCACGATCACCGGATGCGGCACATCCTCGGCATCGCACACCTCCATGATGCTGTAAACAATGTCCCGGGCATACTCATCAAGCGTGTAATTCGTCGAACTGTCGAAGGTCGTCCGCGACCCGTCGTAGTCGACCCCCAGGCCGCCGCCCACATCCAGATACCCGAGTTCGTGCCCCATCTTCCGGAGCTTGGAATAAAAACGTGCGGCCTCCTTCACGGCCCGTTTGATGGTTACGATGTCGGGAACCTGCGACCCGACATGGAAGTGGACCAGGCGCAGGGTGTGGGCGAGCCCCTCGCGCGTGAGCAAATCGCTTGCCTCGACCAGCTCGGCCGTTGAAAGGCCGAACTTGGCATTCTCACCGCCGCTCGTCGCCCATTTGCCGGCCCCCTTCGAAAGCAGCTTGACCCGGAAACCAATCTGCGGTTCGACCCCCATTGCCCGTGCCTCGTCCAGAATCGCGACAAGCTCCTCGAGCTTTTCGACCACAAGGATGACCGTCTTGCCCAGCTTGCGCCCGAGCAATGCCGTCCGGATAAACCCGGGATCTTTGTAGCCGTTGCAGACAATCAGGCTCTCCGGATCGGCATGCACCGCCAGCGCCGCCATCAACTCCGGTTTGCTTCCCGCTTCGAGGCCGAAATGCCATGCCTTGCCCGCATCCAAAATCTCCTCGACCACCTCCCGCAGTTGATTGACCTTGATCGGGAACACCCCGCGATATTCCCCGCGGTACCCCATCTCCCCGATCGCCGCCCCAAAGGACCGGTTGATCGTCTCCACCCGGTGGCGCAACAAGTCGTGAAAACGCACGGTCAAAGGAAATTCCAACCCCCGCTCGCGCGCCTCCCCGGCCACCTCCATCAAATCAATTTTCGGCCCCTCCCCTCCCAGAGGACGCACGCACAAATTCCCGCTCTTGTTGATGACAAAATACCCGGCACCCCAGCGGTCCACATTGTAAAGGGAGGTGGCTTCTTCTTTGGCGAAGGGCATCTGGATATTAAAAGTTGATGGCCATGAGGTTGTTTTGGCTGATGGCGTTGGCCTCTTCGAGGGTGATCCAGCGTTCTTCGAAGGCCGCGCCCCATGAGTCGGAGAAGGCGATTTCGTCGGTGGTTTCGTTGTAGCCGGTGATCATGCAAACGTGGCCGGCTTCGCGGTCCACTTTGATTTTGCGCGCCTTCTTGCGGGCATCGGCGAGGGATTCTTTCCATTCCTCCGGGGAGGACATGGCGGAGCGGCTTTTTGAGCGGAGGGTGATGTCGCGGCTGATCTCGTCCATGGAGTACATCGTCCACATGAGGGGGAGGCCGCGGTCGATGTATTTTCTGATGACGGGCATGGTGATTTTTGAGGGGCTTGAGTCGAGGCGGCGGCCGCTGCGGGTGATCATTTCGCGCGCGCCTGCGACGATCGAGGCGATGGCGGTGCCGCCGCCGACGCCGGTATTGCCTGCCATGGCGAGCACGTACATGTCGGCGGGGATGCCCATGTAGCGCATGACCCGTTCCCATGTGGCGGGGACGCAGAAGCCTTTTGGGCCCTGGTCGACCATGGGGATGGTGGTGATGACGACGTCGCCATTGTCGCGGCGTTCGACGCGTTGGGCGAGTTCCTTGCGGAGTTCGGCTTCGGGGATTCTGGGTTTGCGCGTGCCGTCGGCAACGTCGGTTGGGAGGATGCGCACGGCGACGTATTCGTCTTTGGGTGCGGCGAGCAGGATGGCATGGCCGCTCCAATCCCACCTCTTGATTTGTTCACGGGTCTGGCGGCTGCCGCCGAACGACCCGCCCTTCGGGTCTCCGAGCAGGGTCGTCAGTTTCTCTGCGATGGTCTCTCCATCCTCCTTGACCTGCTTTTCGAATTCTTTGACAGCCTCGCGCCGGGCACGCGCGACCTCGCGGGAGGATTTTTCGTCTTTGTCCGAGAAGCCTTGGATGTCGCCCTTGTTGGCGAAGACGAGGGAGAGGGAGGAGACAGTGCCTTCTTCGCCGTAGAGAGCCAGAGAATGGGGACGTGCGCCGAGGACGCGCACATCGGCCTTGGCGTAGAGGCGGAAGCTGGCGTCCCGCGGGGTGGAGGATTCCCGCGGCCACCCGAGCCTGGTGGCAACCTCCGCATCGGGATCGTCCCAGAGATTGTCGTCTTCGAAGAGCGGGATGCCGAGGGCGGTGTTGACGTCCTCGAAGCCGGGTTCATTTGCGAGCGCGGCTGCGGCGAAGACCGTGGCGCAGGCAAGGTTGATGAAGGCTTGGCGATGTGGCATGGTGGTGACTTTAAGTTCCACCGCCAAAAATTCCATGCG
>CAZGNH010000093.1:0-5046 GCA_964527025.1 uncultured Chthoniobacterales bacterium
CCCCAACACCACCGGCACCGCCCATGGAACTTGCCGCCCGCGGCCCGGAACCAACACAACCGCCACCACCGCCGCCAGCCCCAACAATCCCATCCCCGGCACCGCCAGCACCGGATAAAGCAACCCGCCATACGCCACCTGCGCCGCGAGGATTCCCGCCGCAGCCAGCACCGCCACAAAAAAGGCAACCCCCGTCTTCAAAACCCGGCGGCTAGCACGCGTCCAAACCGAAGGCCGCGTGCGCGAGCCGCGCGGCTTCCTCGATCTTCTCCTCGTCGATGATCACCGCGATCTTGATCTCCGAGGTCGAAATCATCTGGATGTTGATGCCCCCAGCCGCCAGCGCCTCGAAAAGTTTGGCAGCCACCCCCGAATGCGAACGCATCCCGATCCCCACGACACTCAACTTGGCGATACCCCCCTTCTTGATGATTTGTCCGGCCCCGATCTCACCGGACACGCGGTCCAGAAGGTCGCCCATCTTCTCAAGCTCCTCCCCCGCCAACGTGAACGAAATGTCCGTCGAGCCGGTCAGCGACACGTTCTGGACAATCACGTCCACCATCACATGGGCGTCGGCAAGAGCCGTGAAAATCCGCGAGGCGGCTCCCGGCTTGTCGGGCACGTGGGTGATGGTGACTTTTGCCTGTTTGCGTTCGATGGAGACGCCGCGGACGACGACATTTTCAAGGCCCATTTCTTCTTTCACGTTTGTTCCCCGGTTGGTGTTGAAGCTGCTGCGCACCTCGAAGGGCACGCGGAATTTTTTTGCGAATTCGACCGAGCGCGATTGCATGACCTTCGATCCCGAGCTGGCCATCTCAAGCAGCTCGTCGTAAACGATCGCATCGAGCTTGCGCGCATTGGGGACGACCCGCGGGTCGCATGTGTAGATTCCGTCCACATCGGTGTAAATTTCGCAGTTGTCGGCGCCGACGGCCGAGGCGATGGCAATGGCGGTGAGGTCCGATCCGCCGCGCCCGAGCGTGGTGACCTGGCCGCAGGGGGTCTGCCCCTGGAAGCCGGCGACGATGCAGATACATCCATCGTCGAGGTGTTCGTGGATCTGGCGCGGCGAGACGTTGGCGATTTTGGCCTTGGTGTGGATGCCGTCGGTAACGATGCCAGCTTGGGCGCCGGTGAGCGAGACGGCCCTGCCTCCGCGCGCCTCGATCGCCATGGCCATGAGGGCGATCGTCGTCTGCTCGCCGGTCGCAAGCAGCATGTCCATCTCCCGGTCCTTCGGGCGCGGAGACACCTGCTTCGCCAGCCGGATCAAATTGTCGGTCACCCCCGACATGGCCGAAACGACCACCACGACTGCATTTCCGGCCCGCTGGGTTTCAAGGACCCTTTCGGCAACGGCAAGGATGCGCCCGGGGGTTCCCACCGAGGTGCCTCCATATTTTTGGACGATGAGGGACATGGGTCAGAGCAGGCGGCGGACGGCATTGCCATCCGCCTCGCATTCAAGAGCGGTCACACTGCCGCCTTTGGCAACGGCCTCGGGATCTTTGAGCCCGTGGCCGGTCACGGTCAAGACGATTCGCCCCCCCCCGGAAATCAAGGGCAACGGGCAGTCGGCGCAGCGCTCCGAACCGAGGCAGCGCATGAGGCCTGCGACGGAGGCCGCGCTGGCCGGTTCGACAAATATTCCCTCGTGGGAGGCCAGCCACTGCTGCGCGGCGAGGATTTCCGCGTCGGTCACGATGTCGATGGCGCCGCGGCTTTCCGCGACGGCCTCACGGGCCCCCTGCCAGCTTGCGGGGTTTCCGATCCGGATGGCTGTGGCAATCGTGTCGGGCTGCTCGATGACGCGCCCGTGGAACACCGGTGCGGAACCGGCGGCCTGGAACCCGATCATGCGTGGCAGGCGTGTCGAGCGCCCGAGCTCCCGGTATTGGCGGTAGCCCTTCCAGTAGGCGGTGATATTGCCGGCGTTGCCGACGGGCAAAATATGGAAATCGGGCGCGTCACCCAGCTCATCCACAATCTCAAAGGCGGCGGTCTTCTGCCCCTCGATCCGGTCCGGGTTGATCGAATTGACAATTGCCATGCCCTCCATGCCCCCCACCTCGCGCACCACCCGCAGCGCATCGTCAAAATTCCCGCGCAGCGCAATCACCCGCGCCCCGTAGGCATAGGCCTGCACAAGCTTGCCGGAAGCGATTTTCCCGGCGGGCAGCAGGACGGCGCACGCAATGCCCGCGCGGGCGGCATACGCCGCCGCCGAGGCGGATGTGTTTCCCGTCGAGGCGCACACAACCGTGCGTGTGCCGCGCCCAACCGCCGCCGAGACCGCAACAGTCATCCCGCGGTCTTTGAAGGAACCGGTCGGATTGAGGCCCTCGTATTTCAAATAAACCTCCGCACCGGCCATTTCGCTCAGGCGCGGCGAATGCACCAGCGGCGTCGAGCCCTCGTTGAGCGAGACAACCGGCGCCCCCGCATCCAGCGGCAGGAATTCCCCGTAGCGGCTGATCACGCCGCGGTCGTGCAGCGGCCGGGTCACGGCGCAAACCCCTCCACGTGGAAAACCACCGGCTCGGCTTTGACGCACGGCAGCAGGGCGAGAGTCCGCGCGGCCCCCTCCATCGCATCGGTGCGCGCATGGTGGATCATCAGGATCAGGGGCACCTCCTCGCTCTCCTGCACCTCGGGCTGGATAACCGACAAAATCCCGATGCCCGCGTCGCCCAGCACACCCGCTATGCGCGCAAGCACCCCCGGGCGGTCCTCGACCAGCAGGCGCAGGTAAAACATGGAGACGGCCTCGCCGCGCGGCAAGTGGCTCCCATACAGCTCGTGCGAAGCGAACCCGCAGCTCCGCCGCGTGGCGTCGAGATCGGTCGCGGCGGCCACAAGGTCGGCCAGCACCGAACTCGATGTCGGATCCTGACCCGCGCCCCTCCCATAAAAAAGGCTTTCGCCGACGACGTCGCCGCGGACAGAGATGGCGTTATAGACGCCGTTGACCGATGCAAGAACATGTGCCTTGGGGACGAGAGTGGGGCAGACGCGCACCTCGATGCGCTGCCGCGGGGAGGCTTTGATCGTCGCCAGCATCTTGATCCGGTAGCCGAGATTGTCGGCGAAGCGCACGTCCTCGGGAGTAATGGCATCAATCCCGCTCACAAAGATTTCCCCCGGCGGAATCCAGAAGCCGTAGGCGAGGGCGGCGAGGATGATGGCTTTGTGTGCTGCGTCCCAGCCGTTGATATCGAGCGTGGGGTCGGCCTCCGCATACCCGAGGGCCTTTGCTTCTTCGAGGGCTTCGGGGAATCCGATGCCCGCCTCGGTCATCCGTGTCAGGATGTGGTTGCTGGTGCCGTTGAGGATGCCGTGGATCGTTTCGAAGCGGTTGGCGACAAAGGCCTCGCGCACCGCCTGGATGATCGGAATCCCGCCGGCCACCGCCGCCTCGTAGTAAATCGGAACTCCCGCATCCTTCGCCAAAGCAAAAAGCTCCGCCCCATGCTCCGCCAACAGCGCCTTGTTGCCCGTCACCACCGGCTTGCCGGCACCCAATGCCGCCCGCACCAAACGCAACGGCTCCGCGATCCCCCCGATCAACTCGACCACCACCCGCACCCCCTCGTCCTCCACCAAATCCTCCCAACGCGGCGTCAGCACCCCCTCGGGAACCGACAACCCGCGCCGCTTCCTGACATCCCGCACCGCAATTTTGCGCACATCGAAGGAAATGCCCGTGCGCCGCTCAATGAGCCCCCCGGCAGAAACCAGATGCTTGTAAACACCCGCTCCCACCGTGCCCAAACCGGCCAAACCCACCCCCACATTGCGCTTCATCACTTCCCCGCCTATCCGAAACGCACCCCTTATAGCCAGATTTTTTGTTCGCGCAGCGCGGGATTCACGAGCCCCCGGCCGGTATTTCCCATGCCCGGGACAGGAGGCAGCTCTCACAATCCACGTCCAACCGGCTCCGGACAGAGGCGGAGAAAGTCAGACCCCTGCTTTGACCGTGAAGATTTCCCTGCCCTGCATCGCATGGTGGCCGATGATTGCGGCGGCGGCGCTCCATCCTTGGTGGCGGTTTCCGCCCGGGGTGAACTCGGTGCCGTGGATGAACTCGGGAAAGCCCCATGGCTCGCCGTCCATCTCCATGGCATTGGCGCGATGAATGGCATTCAGGCAGCGCTGCGCCTCCCCGGCCCTGCCCCGCCGCGCAAGATCGGCAACGTAAAAGCAACTCGCTGTCGTCGGTCAGCAGGGCGGCCAGCGACAGGATCGCGCCATCCCGGCCCCACACCCGCCGGTAATTTGTCTGCCTGCTGGGCGAGGCAAGGAACCCGTCCGCGCAGGCGCACTTGCGCAGAAGATCAAGGGCGCGGTCATGACCTTCCGCCAGAATGGGATCCTTCCCGTCCTTGGCGGCGTTCCTTGCTGTTGAGCGGTCTTGTTCCGATGAGGGCATGGAAATTCTCAAATGGCAACCGGGTTCTCGAATGGCATCTCGTTGTGCAGTGAAAGTCTGTCGACGGACGACGGGGTTTGGGACGGGTCTCAGCTTTTGCCTGTATCAACCGTGTTCCGGGGTTCGCCGCGGGTGAAAGATTCGATGTTTTCGACCGAGGTCTCGACGATCCGCTGGACCGCCTCTCGGGTGTTGAAAGCGCTGTCGATTCGGGTAAAGCCACATCTCGCTGCCGACGCCACCGATGGTGGCCAGCGGGCGGGGAAGCGCCGTCTTGCAGACGTCCTGATCGATGGATTCACAAAACCGGCCGGACGCATAGACGACGTCCAGCCATGGTTGATATTCCTCAAAAAACGCGCGGAAACGTTCCAAGGCCGGATCGTCGCCAAGCAGCGTGTCGTCCAGATCGCTCACAAGAAGCCACTTTGCTTTTGATGGGGAATCACTCACCGGAGCATCACTCGAGTTCGGATTTGGCTTTGCTTACGGCCTCTTTCAAGCGGTTCCATGCATCGTCGGTCCCTTCCTTGACCTGTTCCCACGCATTTTCGCCGGCCGATTGAATCTCGGACAACTTCTGTTTGACCTCGTCTTTCCGCGCACGG
>CAZGNH010000094.1:0-3426 GCA_964527025.1 uncultured Chthoniobacterales bacterium
TTGCCCGCGGCGGGCTTTGCGATGGGCGATGTCGTGCTTGGCGAACTGATTGCGCGGGCCGGGCATGCCGCGGCGCTCCTCGAAGAGGCGGTGCGCTTGAACCGTGCCGTTGATCTGTTTGTGGTGGTGGCCGACGAAGGCCGCCGCGCCGGGGCGCTCGGGCTCGTCCAGAAGGCGCGGGACATCGGTTGGCGTGTGGACTTTGCCTGCGGCCCGCAGAAGGTCGCGCGCCAATTCCAAGCCGCCTCGCACGCGGGCGCCTCCCATGCCCTCATCGTCGGCAACGAGTGGCCCGCCGTCGGCCTGAAAAACCTCGCCACGCGCGAAGAGACGCTCCTGACGCAGGAGACGCTTGCCGGGTGGCTTGAAAATCTCCAGCGTTAACCGTCATGCACTACCGATCCAACACATGCGCCGCACTGCGCGCCTCCGATGCCTCAACCCGAGCCACTCTCTGCGGATGGGTGGGCTCGCGGCGCGACCACGGCGGCGTGATTTTCATCGACCTCCGTGACCGGGAGGGACTCACACAGGTTGTTTTCCGCCCCGAGGAGCACCCGGAAGCGGCCGCAGCAGCGCACGGGTTGCGCGCCGAGGATGTCGTGCGCGTCTCGGGCACGGTTGCGCCGCGCCTGCCGGGCACCGAAAACCCGAAGCTTGAAACCGGGGCCGTCGAAGTGGTGGCCGACGCATTGGAAATCCTCAACAAGGCCGACGTGCTCCCCTTCCCAATCGAGGCCCCCTCGGTGAACGAGGATCTGCGCATGGAATACCGGTACCTCGACCTCCGGCGCGCGCCGATGGTTGACGCCCTGCGCACAAGGCACCGGGTCCTGAAAACCACACGCGATTATTTCGACCGCCTCGGGTTCCTCGAGATCGAAACTCCAGTCCTCTCAAAAAGCACCCCCGAGGGCGCGCGTGAATTCCTCGTGCCCAGCCGCCTGCTCCCCGGCTCGTTCTACGCCCTCTCCCAATCCCCCCAGCAATACAAACAACTCCTCATGGTCGCGGGCGTTGAACGCTACTTCCAAATCGCAAAATGCTTCCGCGATGAAGATCCGCGCTCGGACCGGATCACCGAGCTGTCACAAATCGACCTCGAGGCCTCGTTCATACGCCCGGAGGATATTTACGCGTGGATCGAGGGACTGCTTGCGGAAATTTTCCGCGCGACGCGCGGGGTCGAAATCCCCCTCCCCTTCGAGCGGCTGACCTACCGGGAGGCAATGGATTCCTTCGGCAGCGACAAACCCGACCGGCGCTTCGCCGCGCACCTCGTGGATCTGGGAGGCGTCTTTGCCGCCACGTCCTTCAAGGTCTTCCGCGCGGCTCTCGATGGGGGCGGTGTCGTCAAAGCCATCAACGCAAAAGGCTTCGCGTCCATCACAACCGGCCAGATCGAATCCCTCACCGACCTCGCCAAACGCTCCGGTGCCAAGGGCCTCGCCTTCATCAAAATCGAAAACGGCGAATGGAAATCCCCCATCGTCAAATTTTTCTCGGACCAGGAAAAAGCGGCCCTCGCCGAAGCGATGGACATCACCGAGGGGGATTTGATTTTGTTTGCGGCCGACGGGTGGGACACGGCCTGCACGGTTCTCGGGCGCATCCGGCTCGAGGTGGCATCGCTTCTCGGGTGGGTGTGCGATCCCGATGCGCTGGATTTTTTGTGGGTGACCGAATTCCCTTTGCTTGCATGGGGCGCGGAGGAGCAGAAGTGGAATGCGGTGCACCACCCGTTCACGCGTCCGGTGGCCGAAGACGTGCCGCTTCTGGACGCGGGTTCGTTCGGATCCGTCCGGGCCGAGGCCTACGATGTCGTCCTCAACGGTGTCGAAATCGGCGGCGGCAGCATCCGGATCCACGAGCCCGGCCTGCAGGAAAAAATCTTCGGCGTCCTCGGCATCACCCCCGAAAAACAGCACCTCCTCTTCCCCCATCTCCTGAAGGCATTCCGCTTCGGCGCCCCGCCCCACGGCGGCATCGCCCTCGGCGTGGACCGCCTCGTCATGCTCGCCTGCCGCACCGACAACATCCGCGACGTCGTCGCCTTCCCGAAAACCAACCGCGGAGAAGACCTCATGATGGGATCCCCCACCCCGCCCGAACCCCGCCAACTCCGCGAACTCGGCCTCCGGATCGCCGAAAAGAAGTGAGGCGATCCGGCCCCACGGCCGGGGCGGGCATCATCGTCCTGCGGATCATCCCTCTGTGGCGGCTTCTGCTGCCGGACTGATCCTTACGGCGCGGAGGCGTCGGACCCCCGTGAAGCGCTGCGCCCCGGAAACGTCAGCTCGGCGACGCCGCTCTTGTCGAGACCCCCGAGCCCCCCGGCAACCATCCGGTCAAACTGGCCCTTTGCCGCGGCGGCCACGGGAAGGTCGAGACCGGCGTCCGCGGCAAGGTCGAGGGCAATCCCGCTGTCTTTGGCCGCATGGGCAGCCGAGAAATAGCAGTCGTGCTCGCGGTTGATCATGTCGTCCCCGTCGGTCTCAAGCACACGGGAGGCCGCGCCTGTTTGGGAAAAGACCCCGGCAAGCATCACAGGGTCGAGGCCGAGGGCGACCCCCGCCCCGAGGCCTTCGGCGAGCCCGGCCGTGTTGATATTCATGACCATGTTGACGAGCGCTTTGACCTTGGCGGCGGTTCCGGCCGGGCCGAGGTAGCGCAGGAGTTTGCCCCCGCCGCTCAAGTCGGCCAGCACGGGTTCAACCCGATCGAAGACCTCGCGCCGCCCGGCGCACATCAAATAGAGGGTTCCTTCCACCGCCTGCGTGATGCTCGAGGCCATGCACGCTTCGAGCGAGGATGCGCCGCATCGCCCGGCCGCGGCCTCGATCTCCACATGCACACCGGGACTGACCGTCGCACAGTTGACAAACGTTTTCCCCGCGGAATCAACAAGCAGGTTGTCTCCCCCGCGCAGAAAAATGTCCCGCTGCGCATCATCGTCGCTGACAACCGTGAAAATCACCGAAGCCGCCGCGGTGACCTCCGCCAGATTCTGCGGAGCGTCGGCTCCAACTTCCACGGCCAGAGCCTCCGCCGCGGGACGGAAAACGTCATACACGGCGACAATCCGCCGGCCCCGTCCGTGCAGGCAACGTGCCATGTTGGCCCCCATCCGCCCGGCCCCGACAAATGCAATCGATTCCATGGGCACTAAACAACAACGGCACCCACCCTGCCCGCCAGCAAAATCTCCGGGAAATCAGCGCTCTTGTGCGAAAGCCCGGTTTTGTATAAGCGGAGCCGATTTCACGAGCCATGAAAACTCCGCCCGCCAATCCGCCCGCCAATCCGCCCACGCGCCGCACCAAAATCATCTGCACCCTCGGGCCAGCCACCGAGTCGGAGGAAACCCTCCGCGCTCTGCTTCTCGCCGGAGCCAATGTCTTCCGCCTCAACATGAGCCATGCCACG
>CAZGNH010000095.1:0-3225 GCA_964527025.1 uncultured Chthoniobacterales bacterium
GAACCGGAAGTGGTGTTCGCCTTGGTCGCAGCGGGCGAGGAAGCGGTCCTGTGGCAGGGTGACTTGACCGGGGATTGGGTGGGCGGCGTAGCCGGGCGCGCGCAGGAGCGAAAGGTGGAGTGCTTTTTGATCCGCATGGAAGCCATAAATGCCGTCGTTGATGATGGTGAGAGCCGTGCCCGATGCGGGGAATTCGAGGGCGATCCATTTCTGGGCGACGCATTCGAGACCGTCCGCCGCGTGCTCCTGCGTCCCGAAGGCGGTTTGGCCGGAGATGCGTGGAACACCGAGGGAGGGATGCCATGGAATCCGCAACTTGAGCATCCGGTCGGTCTCGTTCCAATACACCCGGGCAAAAACATCCAGCCACGCGCCATCGCTGGGCATGGCAATGTGCATCACAAGGCGCGAACCGCCAAAGGCGAGCATGGACTCGACAACCGAGTGCACTTCACCATGCTCGATGAGGCGGACCGGTTCGAGCCGGGAACCCTCAAGGCCGGCCATCGCCGACGCTTGTTGGTGCGTCATGCGCTTGAACGCCCCCGCCCGGCGGGTGACGGAGGTTGCGTAAATCTCCCATGGGTCGGGCGAGTCGTGCATCACGACCGGTTGCAGGGCGCCGGGGGCCAGGATCGGGCGTTTGTCCCGCACGTATTGGGCGACGAGTCCCGTGCGTGTGTCCACGGCGGCGCCGGACATCGCGTTGCCAAGGCGCAGGTGGACTCCGGTTCGGCGGGGGGGGGTCGGGCGCGACGGGGCCTTGTGAAGCCGGCAGATAAATTGTGTCAGGCCCGAGGGCTTGAGGCGGGCGCGGAAGACGACCCGTTTGCGCCAGTCGAGCGGCACGCAGCTCAGCTCCTGTTCGATCTGGCCGGGCAGGCTCCGGCGCCCGTGAAAGACCTCGGGAACCATCCACCCCTTGCCGTCCCAATTCTGATCCTGCAGGGTGAACTCGGCGGCAATCTCCGTTTCGACCGCAAACGGGTGCGGGTTGGCGACCATGATCGGGATTTCTCCGTCGCGGGCCCGCGGCAGCCCGCGCGCCAAATGGAAGCGCGCCGCTGCGCGCACGCGGGAGATTTCCTCAAGTCCGTGCATGAGCAGGCGGAGCCCGTGCTCTTCGACCGGTTGGATCGATGTGCCGGGGAGGATGTCGTGGAACTGGGCGGTGCACAGGTCGCGTTCTGCCGCGCGGAAGGCTTCCTTCGGCCATTCGAAACCGGACAGGCACGCGGTCGCCGCCAGCTTTTCCGTGGAAAACAGCGCATTCTCCAGCCGCCGGTGGAAATGCTTGATGCGGGCCTGCGACGTATAGCACCCCACCGCCCACCGGTTGATGTCGCGTTTCACGACCGGCAGCTTGTCACCGCTCCGTGCGAGGTCCGCGAAATACGCCTCCGGGGTCGAGTGCCGGATGGTCCCTCCGCTCGCGGCGATGAGGGCGCCGAGGTCGGCGAGATCCTTGCGGCTGGGGCCGCCGCCGTGGTTGCCGACTCCCCAGAGGACGTGCAGGACGGATCGCGGTTCCTGCGGCCGCCCCTGCTGTGACCCGGCGCCGACCGTGCGCAGGGTCCGTGCGGCTTTCCCGTCCACCCGGGCGATGTGGTTCTCGACCTTTTCACGAGCCCGGCCCAGCCGCGAGTTGTAGAAATCAAACGCGCGCGAAACCACCACCCGCGAGCCGTCGAAGCCTTCCCAGACGAATTGGTTGGCGGGAAAATCCGAAAAGAATGGATCCGTTGGCCGGCAGACCAGGTAGCTGTCAAAGCCGCACTGCGCAAGAATCTGCACCAGCCCGCGCGAGTGGCCGAAGGAATCGAAATTGATGGCGGTTGTGGGACGCTTGCCGAATGTTTTCTGGAAATACCGCCGCCCGATCTGGATCTGGCGCAGGAAGGATTCGCCGGAGGGCATGTTGCAGTCCGGTTGGAGGAACCATCCGCCCATGATATGCCAGCGACCCATCGCAACCAACCGGCGGATGCGCTCGAACAGCGCCGGTTCAAAGGCCTCGATCCACTCGTAGAGGAGGACCTCGTTGTGGCAGAAGATGAAGCCTTCGGTGGCCTCGCACAGCTCCGCCGCCACGCGGAACGTCGAAAGAGCCTCCGCCGCCCCCTCTTCCCATTCCCAGAGCCAGACGGGGTCGAGGTGCGCGTTGCAGATCAGGTGGACCCGCCGGTCGGGAGGGGCCGGGGTGGAGGGCCGCATGGTTTTCAAAACTGTACAGCCACGCTGTGGATTTTCCCTTTGCCAACCGAAAGCGGAAGACGGCCTGCTTCCATCGCAAGCTCGCGGACAAACGTCTCATCCAAACGCACCTCCTGCGCAGCGCGCGGCGCGGCGCCGAATGTCAGCACATCCTCCACGGTTTCTCCGGTGGGATTCGACAGCCGCACGACAAATCCCGTGCCGCTCTCCGCCGGCTTCACGCCATGGAAAAGCAGGAGGTTCTTTTCGAGTCCGAGAAGTCCCCCGGCTTCGAGAGGCAGGTCGCCCTTGCCGGAAGAGGAGGGGCCGAACTCGATGGCCGTGACAGGGTGGAGCCAAGGTTCCACCTGTTGTGGCAGGGCAACCCCGATCCAGTCGCCTGCATGGGGCAGCAGCGCAAATTCAAACTCCTGCCGCCCGAGGCACTGGGCGAAGTCGTCGTCGGTTTCCACCATGACGCGCGCATCCACTGGGAAGCTTCCATTGACCGCCCGCAGCAGGCTGAGCATGAGGACCCCGTCTTCGAGCCCGAACTCCTTGCTTGTTTTGGTGAAAAGCGCCAGTCCGCGCCTGCCGTCGCTGACATCCACGAAACTGCTCACGAGGTTGCGTTGCAGTTCGGGGCCGCGGCGTCCGTTTTCGTCCGACGCGCGGAATGTGCGTTCAATCACATCGAAGGGGGCATCGGCCACGCAGGTGTCGGTCGGGATGCCGGTCGGGATGCGCACGCGCAGGAAGTGATCCTTGGCGCGGTTTTCGAGCGTCACGCGCACATCAACCCGCCTGCTGCCGGATGTGACCGTGATTTCCGTGCGGATTTTGGTGGGAATGGTTTGTTCGCTGCGGTGTTCGCGATCGGGGGTGAGCGAAGCCGGCAGGTCCATGGTGGTGACGACCGCCACGGTCGCGCGGAGGTTGTGGTTTCTGACGATTTCGATGGAGTGGGGGAAACCGGCACTCGTGAGCACGCGGTCATGGTTGGGGGCACGATGCACCCAGCAATCGCCCCGG
>CAZGNH010000096.1:0-7072 GCA_964527025.1 uncultured Chthoniobacterales bacterium
CCTTGTGCAGGAAGCCTTCCAGAGCAGGCTGCAGCAGCGCTCCTACGCGGCACTCCTTGCCGCCGCTCACGCTTCACTGCCCGACTACTTCGAATTCCTCCGCGTGGCCGGCGTCCGGTATCTGCTTGTCGACCGGCGCGACCCCGATCTGCCCGTCGAATTCACAGAGCAGCTCGAGCGGCGGCTTCCCGCGGTCCACGCAACCGACAACTTCCACATCCTGGAATTCGCGGAAACCCTCGCCCCGGGATTTGTGGCGCGCGATGCGGTCCTCATGACGGGAATTGACCCCGCCGATCTTGCCGCGGCCCTTGAGGCCTCCGGCCGCAATCTTGTTGCCATCGGCCCTGTCCTGCCCGGAAAATCCGCCGGTGTAATCCAAGAGGGTGCCCTTGTCCTCGCGGAGGAATTCGCGGGCGGGGCGGGGGATGCCTTTGAGGCATTGGAAGCCGGGGCGCTTGTGCGGGATGGTCCAGGCGGGCTGCGGGTGGATTTGCCCGGAGGCGGCGGATGGGTTGTGATTCCGGAGGCATGGCACAGGGATTGGACAGTGCGGGATGCGTCCGGCGCCCGCAGAGTTTACCGGGCTTTGGGTGGATTGATGGCGGTCGAGAACGACCGTGCCGGGCCGGTTGTTCTGCGTTTGGAAAGTCCGTGGTGGTATGCATGGGCTGTGGGGGTGTCCGGTATGGTGTGGGTGGCGGCCCTTCTGGGACTGGCGGCTGCGTGTGCCCTGCCCCCGTTCCGCGCGTGGCTTTCCCGCGAAGCGGCCCCCATCACCCCGCTTGCCATCGAACGCCCGCCCGTCACCCGCACACTGGTTATTTGTCCGACCTACAACGAAGCAACCTCCCTGCCCGCCCTGCTTGACGGGGTCCTTGCCCCCGGTCCGCGGCTGCTCGATCTGTTGGTTATCGACGACTCCTCGCCCGATGGCACGGCGGGCGTCGTGCGCGCCCATGGGGCGTTTGGCGGGAGGCTTCACCTGATCGAGCGGGATGGCAAGTTGGGGCTTGGCAGCGCCTACCGCGAGGGGTTCCGGTGGGCGGTGGCCCGCGGATATGACGCCTGCGTCGAAATTGATGCCGCCCCCTCCCACGACCCCGCCGACATCCCGCGGCTGCTTGATGCGCTCGACGCCGGGAATGACGCGGCCCTGGGATCCCGATACCTTGGGGGGCTGCGGGTCGTCAACTGGCCGGAGCACCGTCTCCTGCTGAGTGCTTTCGCCACGCAGTTTGTGCGGTTTTTTACCGGGATGCCTTTGAGCGATGCGACGAGCGGTTTCAAGGCGTTGCGGGTTGCGGCTCTCGGGCGGGTGGATCCCCGGGCGTTGCGCGCGGAAGGCTACGGATTCCAGATCGAACTCCACCACGCCCTCTGGAAATCCGGCGCGCGGCTCACCGAGGTGCCCATTACATTCACCGAGCGCCGCGACGGACACACAAAGATGACCGCCGGCATCGCACTCGAAGCGATGGCACGGGTTGTGGGGCTGGCCGTTTCCTCCCGTGGTGCGGAAGTGGATCGATGAGCCCCGGGACGGCTACTTGGCGGCGTGGTGGCGCGAGATAAAACGCGTGCGCACCGGGAGTTTGTTGGCCGCAAGACGGAATGATTCACGCGCAATACTCTCGGAAACCCCGTCGAGTTCGAAGAGCACATTGCCCGGACGTACAACCGCCACCCAATACTCCGGGTTGCCTTTGCCTTTGCCCATGCGGGTCTCCGGCGGGCGCGAGGTGACCGACTTGTCCGGAAAAATCCTGATCCACAACTTTCCCTTGCGCTTCATGTTGCGGGTCATGGCCACACG
This sequence comes from uncultured Chthoniobacterales bacterium, assembly GCA_964527025.1. Lineage (GTDB taxonomy): Bacteria > Verrucomicrobiota > Verrucomicrobiia > Chthoniobacterales > Terrimicrobiaceae > CAZGNH01. Next base: position 1,817 of record CAZGNH010000096.1, read on the forward strand.
CGCCGCCTCGATTTGCGTGTTCGTAATCCATGCGCGGTCAAGCGTCTGGAGTCCGAATTCCCCGAAGTCGATCGTGAGGGTTCGGGAAGCGTTTCCGGAGCGGCTTCCGCGCTGGGTTTTGCGGTATTTCACGCGTTTGGGCATCAAGGGCATGGTCGGTGTCTCCTAAGAATGGTCTGTGTTGTTTGGATGGGTGGCGGGGGCGGGGGAGGTTTCGGTGCGCGGTCCCGCGGGTTTTCTTCCACCACGGCTTTCGATGCGTCTTTGCAAATCCAGCATTTGATGCCGATTTTTCCGGCGACTGTATTGGCTTCGGTGAATCCGTAATCGATTGGCTGGCGCATGGTGTGCAGGGGAATTTTCCCCTCCCGATACCACTCGGTGCGGGCAATTTCCGCGCCGCCCAAGCGTCCGGAACACCGGATTTTGATCCCGAGCGCCCCTTGGTCCATCGTCATCTGGACCGCCCGCTTCATTGCGCGGCGGAACGAAATCCTTCTCTCAAGCTGGGAAGCCACATTCTCCGCCACAAGCTGGGCCTCGAGGTCCGGAGACTTGATTTCCGCAATGTCGATCTTCACCTGCTTGCCGCCTGCCATGGCCGAAAGGTCGCGGGTCATATTTTCGATTTCCGCGCCCTTGCGTCCGATGACGACACCCGGGCGGGCGGTGTGGATGGTGACGCGCAGGCTGTTCCATGCGCGTTCGATGACGATGCGCGAGACGGCGCCCTGTTTGAGCTTTTGTTTGAGGAAGCCGCGGATTTTGCCGTCGGTCAGGAGATATTCGGCGAAGTCTTTGCGCGAGGCGTACCAGCGCGAGGACCAGTCGCGGCTGATTGGAAGCCGGAAGCCGATTGGATGAACTTTTTGTCCCATGCGGATGAGTGAGTGTTTGGTGTTGACCGCTGCGTTTCTGGTGCACGTCTCGGAAAAGAGACGGGAACCCGGATGAACGCATCTGCGGGAAAAGGGATCCTAAACGGAGTCGGACACCCTGCAAGAACAAAACACGAAAAAAAAATGCACGGGGGGTGAAGATTTTTATTGCCAAGCGGCGGAGGTGGTGGGATTGCTTGCCCCGGTTGAGATGAGAGCCCCCGCCACAGCAAGTCCCCCAAGGGGTCTGGCAAGGTATCCGGCCCCGTGCCGGCACCGTGTGACATGTGTCATTCATTGAGACCACGACCAACAAAAAGATCCAAAACATGAAACTCTATGTGGGGAACCTCCCCTTCAAAACCAACGAAGCTGCAATCCGCGAAATTTTCGAGCAGCATGGAACCGTCCAGGATGTCGCGATCATCCTCGACCGCGAGACCGGACGCTCGCGCGGCTTCGGCTTCGTGACGATGGGAAGCCCCGAAGCGGGCGAAGCCGCAATCCAGGCCCTCAACGGCAAAGATTTCGATGGACGCAACCTGATCATCAACGAAGCCCGCGCCCGTGAGGAACGTCCGGCGCGCGGCGGCGGCGGTGGTGGTGACAGAGGCGACAGAGGCGACAGAGGCGGCTACCGCTCGCGCCACTGACGCCTCCGGTTTTCCCGGTCCAGTCCACCCCCTGCGGGGAAGTTGTCAGGTTGTCCGGTCCGCACCGGGGGTAAGATCGTGCTTGGAAACCAAGCGCCATGGAATTGAAAGACACGCAGAGCGAACGCGACGAGCGGCGGCTTCCGATCGACCGTGTCGGGGTCAACAATTTGCGCTATCCGATCCGGGTCCGCGACCGGGCGCGTGGATTTCAGGAGACCATTGCGACGGTCCGGTTGACCGTCGACTTGCCGCACCATTTCAAGGGCACCCACATGAGCCGGTTTCTGGAGGTGCTCCATTCCCACGGGCCTCTGCTCCACGTCGACAACATCGGCGACATCCTGCGCCAACTGGCCGCCCGGCTGGAGAGCGAGTGTGCCCATGCGGAATTTGAATTTCCATTTTTCATCGAGAAGGCCGCGCCGGTGAGCGGGGCGCGCGGCTACGTGGATTACCTTGTGACTTTTACGGCGTCACTCGAGCGCGGGGGGCGGGATTTCATGATGACCGTTGTGGTGCCCGTGACAACGCTGTGCCCCTGTTCGCGCGCGATCAGCGAGCGGGGCGCGCACAACCAGCGCGGGAGGGCGGGGCTGGCACTGCGTTTCGGCCGGGAGCCTGTCTGGATCGAGGAAGCCATCCGGATGGTCGAGGAGAGTGCCAGCAGCGAGCTTTTCAGCGTTCTGAAACGCACCGACGAAAAGGCGGTCACCGAACGCGCTTACGACAACCCGGTTTTCGTCGAGGATCTTGTCCGCAACATCTCGCTCCGGTGCCGGCAGGATCCCCGCATCACATGGCACCGTGCCGAAGTCGAAAACTTCGAATCCATCCACAATCACAACGCCTGCGCGCTCATCGAGTGGTCCCGCGACGACCTGCCCGGGAAACAATGACCTTGCCGTCCTTTTCCAAAGGCGGGTAGGTTTCCGCGATGAAGATTCTTGTGACCGGCGGCGCCGGTTTCATCGGTTCGCATTGTGTGAGGCGGGCACTGGCGGAGGGTCACGGGGTGACCGTCCTTGACAATTTCCACGATTTTTATCCACGCGCGCTCAAGGAGGCGAATGTGGCGGGTTTTGGAGGAGGAGCGGAGGTGGTCGAGGGCGACATTTGTGATGCGGGGGCGGTTGCGGGGGTTTTGCGCCGGGGGGGCTTTGACGCCGTGATGCACGTTGCCGCGCGCGCGGGGGTGCGTCCGTCGATTGCAGATCCGGCGGCCTACATCCGCACGAACATTGCGGGCACGCAGGTGGTGTTGGAGGAGGCGCGTCGGGCGGGGGTCGGCCGGTTTGTATTTGCTTCGAGTTCGTCGGTTTACGGGTTGGCAAAGACGGTGCCTTTTTCGGAAGATCTGGCCCTGCCGCAGACGCTGAGTCCCTATGCGGCCACCAAGCTGGCCGGTGAGCACCTGTGCGGCAATTACGCACACCTCCACGGCATGCGCGTCGTGTGCCTGCGGTTCTTCACCGTCTACGGTCCGTCGCAGCGCCCGGATCTGGCCATCCACAAATTCACGGATGCCATCCATCACGGGCGCCCCATTCCCCAATTCGGTGACGGGACCACACGGCGCGACTACACCTATGTGGATGACATCGTCCAAGGGGTGTTGAGCGCTCTTGCGTATGACGGCGCGCATTTTGAAATTTTCAATCTGGGTGAGAACCAGACGACGTCGCTCTCCGCGTTGATTGCCGCCATTGAGCGGGCGCTTGGCAAGGAGGCGCGGATCGAGCGCCTTCCCGAGCAGCAGGGAGACATGCCTCTCACCTGTGCCGATATCGCCAAGGCGCGCAGACTGCTCGGCTACAATCCGCTGGTGCCGATTTCCGACGGCATTCCGAGATTTGTTGCATGGTATCTGGGGACTGCGGCCGCGCGATGAATCCTGTCGAACTGGCCGCCGAACTTGTTCGCATCCCGAGCGTCAACCCGGATGGCGATCACGGGGCCGACCAGACCGGTGAGGCCGCGATGGCCGGCCGTCTCGGAGAATTATTGCGCGGTATGGGGGCGGATGTTTCCTTGCGGGAGGTTCTTCCCGGGCGGCCCAATGTCGTGGCCCGGTTTCCCGCCGACCGTCCCGGAAAGCCGAAGCTTTTGTTGGCGCCGCACACCGACACGGTGGGGGTGGAGGGAATGACCATCGATCCGTTTGGCGGGGAGATCCGCAACGGGCGTCTCTCGGGTCGCGGCGCCTGCGACACAAAGGGATCGATGGCATGCATGCTCGCGGCCTTGGCCGCACAGGCGGACTCCCTTCCCTTCCTCTCCCACGAGATCTGGTTCGCGGGCCTGATGGGCGAAGAGGCCGGCCTGCACGGATCACGCGACCTGGCCACCCGCGAACACTTCGACTTCGTGATCGCCGGAGAACCCACAGGCCTGCGGGCCGTCGTCGCCCACAAGGGCAGCTCGCGATGGACACTCACCGCGCGCGGACGCGCGGCCCACGCCTCGACGCCGCAGGATGGCGTCAATGCCATCGATCTGGCCACCGGCGCCCTCGCATGGATCCACGGGCAATTTGACGTGCTGGCCGTGCCGGATCCGGTTCTTGGCATGCCCACCATGAGCGTTGGCACGATCCGGGGCGGCAGCAAAGTCAATGTTGTGCCCGATTCGTGTCGCGTGGAAATCGACATGCGCACGACCCCCGGATTCCCCGTGGACCGCTTGAAAGAGGCATTCCTTGCGGCGCATGCCGGGATCACCCTCGAAACCACATCGGCTTCAAGTCTCTCGACCGACCCAAACCATCCGCTCGTCGCCCTCCTCGAACGTCTTGGCGCTCCTCCCGCCGCCGCCCCGTGGTTCTGCGACGCCGCATCCTTCGCCGACCACGGAACCCCGGCCATCGCCCGCGGCCCGGGCTCCATCGCCCAAGCCCACACCGCCGACGAATGGATCGCCCTCTCCGAACTCGAAAATGGCACCCGCCTCTTCTCCCGCCTGCTCGAAAGCCTGGCCGAAAGCCTGGCCGAAGACCACAACCCCCTCCCCTCCCAGTGAAAACCCCGCAAGGGAACTCCGCATGCTTTTCGCCGCAAGACCCGCAGGGGCAACTCGAGTCGCACCTCCTCCCGCCAAGCCCGTATCCCTTGTTCCGTGGAACTTGCTTGACAGCAAAGAAAAGCCCCTTACCTTAAGTAAGGAATGCAATCCACCATCACCAGTAAAGGCCAAGTCACCGTGCCCGCAGAGATACGCACCCGGCTCAACCTCCAAACGGGCGACAGGCTGGATTTTGAAATCGTTCATGGCTCGATCCGGGTCCTGCCCGTTGGAAAAGGTTCGCTGAGCGAATTCATGGAAATCCTCCCAAAAGCTTCCCGCGTTGTCTCGGTCAAGGAAATGAACGAAGCCATCGCCGAGGGTGCCGCTCGTGGAGGCTCTTGATACCAATATCCTCGTCCGTCTCGCCACCCGCGATGACCCGGCTCAGACCCGCAAGGCGGAACGTCTGATGCGGGAAACCTTCTCTGCGCAACAACCTGCCTGGATCAGCCTCATCGTCATCACCGAGTTTGCAGGGGTGTTGGCCCGCTGCTACGGCTACACCCGCCTGCAAATCGCCGGCTCCATCCGCGGCCTCCTCAATACCGACGTTTTTCGAGTGGAAGATCACAGCCTCACCGCGGAAGCCAACGACCTTTTCCTCAAGTCCACCGCCGATTTTTCCGATTGTGTCATCGTCACCCGCAACCAATCCCGTGCCA
>CAZGNH010000097.1:0-2994 GCA_964527025.1 uncultured Chthoniobacterales bacterium
CCGCCGAAACAAACCCCGGCGGCGGCGGCCAAGCCGAAAGCGCCAGCCAACCCGCCACCCATGCCAGCACAAGGCAGGTGAATGCCCATGCAAGCAGGAGTCCCCTGCGCGGTTTCATATCCCGTCCCTCAACTTCCATGCGCCGCTCCCATTGGAAACGCTCCCTTTTTCCCGGAAAACGGAAAACACAGGCATGCCGATCCGCGGTCTGCCATGCGGGAGGACCGCTCAGTCAACGCCACCCCGCTCCCTGCGGGCGGCGAAGAAGTCCCTCAGGAGGGCGGCGGATTCGGCGGCCAGCACGCCGCCGGTGATTTGGCACTGGTGGTTGAGGGGGGGCATTTGGAGGAGGTTGATGAGGCCGCCTGCGGCGCCGCCTTTCGGGTCGGGGCATCCGAAGATGACCCGGCGGATGCGGGCGTGGACGATGGCTCCGGCGCACATCGGGCAGGGTTCCTTGGTGACGTAGAGGTCGCAGTCGGTCAGCCTCCAGTCGCCGATGGCGTTTTCGGCGATTGTGATGGCGAGCATCTCCGCGTGGGCGGTCGCGTCCTTGAGCAGTTCGACCTGATTCCATGCCTTGGCGAGGATGTCGCGGCCGCGGACGATGACCGCGCCGACGGGCACCTCGTTTGCGTTGAGGGCCTTGCGGGCCTGGCGGAGGGCCTCGGCCATGAACGACTGGTCGTCGCCGGGGTTGGATTCGAAGCCGGCGGCGCCTTGCGGTTGGGCGGGGCACGGGCCGTGACGGCCCGTGCCCGTGGGTGAGGGGCCGGTGCTCAGGCGGCGGCTGCGTAATTGGCGGCGACCGCCTTCCACGAGACGACGTTCCACCATGCCTTGAGGTAATCCGGGCGGCGGTTCTGGTAGTGGAGGTAGTAGGCGTGCTCCCAGACATCACATCCAAGGATCGGCGTGCCTGTGCATTCCACGGTGCCTTTCATGAGCGGGCTGTCCTGATTGGGCGTCGAGCAGATGCAGAGGGATTTGTCGGGCTTGACCGAAAGCCAGACCCATCCGCTGCCAAACCGCGCGAGACCCGCCGCCTCGAATTTGGCCTTGAGTTCATCGAAGCTGCCGAAGGTTTTCGTGATGGCTTCGCCGAGGGCGCCGTCGGGTGCCCCGCCGGCTCCGGGTGCCATGATTTTCCAGAACATCGAGTGGTTGGCGTGGCCGCCACCGTTGTTGCGGACCGCGGTGCGGATGGCCTCCGGCACGGCGGAGAGGTCGGCGATGAGTTCCTCGACGGGCTTGTCGGCAAGCTGCGGCGCGCTTTCGAGGGCCTTGTTGAGGTTGTTCACGTAGGTTGCGTGGTGTTTGCCGTGGTGGATTTCCATGGTCCGTGCGTCGATGTGGGGTTCGAGGGCGGATGGGTCGTAGGGCAGGGATGGGAGTTCGTAGCTCATGGTTTTTTTGGGTTGGTTGGTTTTGTTGCTTCCAAAGTGGCTTTGCCAATGCGGGCTGCCACCCGGGTTGTTCCAAAGGTACCCGTCCGCCACCCGCCGCGCCCGTGCAAGTGAAAAAATTCGAAAATTCTTTTCCGGATGCAGTTGAAAGTGTGCCGCCAATGGCTACATTCGCTCTCCATGACACTCTGGATTGCACTTCTTATCGGGCCGATGATCATCGGCCTCTGGGCGCAGGCGCGTGTGAAGAGCGCCTTTGGCAAGTGGAGCCGCGTCGCGGCATCATCGGGCATCACGGGCGCGCAGGCCGCACGCGAAATCCTCGCCGCCGCCCGCATCGAAAATGTCGAGGTGGTCGAGATCAACGACATGCTCGGCGACCACTACGACCCGACGCGCCACCGCCTCTGCCTCTCGTCGCCCATCTACAACACCCCCTCGGTTGCGGCGCTCGGAATCGCCGCGCACGAGTGCGGCCATGCGATCCAGCACGCCAAAGCCTACGGCCCGCTCCAGTGGCGCATGGCCATCGTGCCCATCACCCAGTTTGCGTCGCAGATCCTGCCGTTTGTCGTCATGGGAGGGCTGTTTTTCCACATGGTGCATCTCCTGACCCTCGGGGTGATTTGCTACCTTGTGCTGACGGTTTTCCAGCTCATCACGCTGCCGGTGGAGTTTGACGCCTCGCGGCGCGCGAAGGTCATCCTGCAGCAGATGGGCATGGTGCGCGCCGGTGAAGAAGCCGGAGGCGTGAACAACGTCCTCAACGCCGCGGCGCTCACCTATGTCGCCGCATTTGTGGCGGCCCTTGCCAACCTCCTGTATCTGCTCATTCTGCGGAACAGGCAATGAGGCGGCGCGGGGCGCCGGGGCCCCGTGGGGGGGAGCCGGCCGGGCCGCCCGTGGCGCTCACAGTCGCCGGTTCCGACAACAGTTGCGGCGCGGGCATCCAGGCCGACCTGAAGGTTTTTTCAGCGCACGGGTGCTACGGGCAAACGGCGGTCACCTGTGTGGTGGCGGAGGTGCCGGGTGTTGTCGGAGCCATTGACCCCGTGCCGTCGGCGTTGGTGGCGGCACAGGTGCGCCTTTCGTTTGCAGCCTTTCCCGTGGCGGCCGCCAAGACGGGCATGCTGTATTCGGCGGCGGTCGTGCGCGCCGTGGCCGCCTGCTTCCGCGCGGGTCCGCGCATCCCGCTGGTGGTTGACCCCGTGATGGTGGCAAGCAGTGGCGACCGCCTCCTCAAACCCGACGCGATCCACGCATACGAAAAATTTTTGTTTCCCCTTGCGACCGTTCTGACCCCCAACGTGGACGAGCTGGTGCTCCTCTGCGGCGGGGCACGGGTGCGCAATTTTCGGGATCTGCGCGCACGGGCGTCGGAGCTTGCGCGGCGCACGGGCTGCGCCGTTCTTGCCAAGGGGGGGCACCTCGGGGGTGCGGTGGCAAGGGATGTGCTTGTGGACGGGGAGGGGACGCACGAGTTTTCCGCGCCGTTTGTGCGGGGGGCGTCCAACCACGGGACCGGCTGCACGTATTCGGCCGCCGTCGCGGCAAACCTCGCCCGCGGGTTCCCGCTCGCCGAAAGTGT
>CAZGNH010000098.1:0-4429 GCA_964527025.1 uncultured Chthoniobacterales bacterium
ATGTTGGTCGCTTCCTCCGGATCGTTCTCCAAATCATAAAGCCGGATGCGCTCGGTCTTCCCTCCGTCGTTGTGGTTGGCCGCAGCCGTGACGAGCTTGTAGCGATTGTCGGTCCACGCCGCGCGCCCGCCGAAATCCTCCGTCTTCGGCACCGGATGTTCGAAGTTCTTGAAATCGATACCTTCCTTCCAGCGGGGGGTGTCGCCGCGTGCAAGTTCCTCGGGGATCCAGCGCGGATGCTTGTCCACACCTCGCTGGTCGTATTTCCAGAACCCGATCGGCGAAGGGCGCGTGGTCATGGTGCCGTCCACGATCAGCTCCCGCAGGCTGATGCCGTCGAGCGGACGACCGGAGTCGGGATAGGGCACGCCGGCCAAGTCGAGCACGGTGGGCAGGATGTCGGAGGTGACGCACGGCACGGCGGATACACGCGGGGGAGTGATGACCGCGGGCCATTCGATGAGTCCAGGCCCGAGGAATGCCCCCTCGTCGATGCCGCCTTTGCCGCCGCGCCACCGGCCGTTGAACGAATCGATCTTGGGCGGGATGCCATTGTCCGAGTTGAACCAGAGCAGCGTGTTGTCCGCGACGTCGAGCTTCCGCAATCCGGCGCGCAGCGTGCCGATCGCTTGATCCATCGCCGTGATCTCGGCGAAACGCTGCCGCATTTTCGGATCCGGCACCTCGTCGTAAAGCGCGACGTCTTTCGGCAGACCGATAAAGGGGCCGTGCGGGGAGCCAAACCAGACCACGACAAAAAACGGTTTCTCTTCATGGTGGACCCGGCGGATGAAAGCGAGCGCCTCATCAACGAGAACCTCGGAACTTTCCCCCTTGAAGACCACCGGTGCCGCACCATTGCGGCTCAGGGCGGGATCCATGTCGAAATAGTTGTCATGCGAGAGCGATTCGTCGAAGCCCATGCGGTTGGGGTTGACCGGCGATTCCTTCTTCACCGCACCGATGTGCCATTTGCCGAAATGGCCCGTGCGGTAGCCCGCTTGCTGCAGGATCTGCGGCAAGGTGATCTCTTCCGGACGCGTGGAAAAGTTGAAGGCCAGCACTCCCGAGCGGTTGGCGTGGCGGCCGGTCATCACGCTGGCCCGCGTGGGCGAGCAGACTGACGACCCCGCGTAGAAACGGTCCAAGCGCAAACCGGTCCGCGCCATTTCGTCGAGCACGGGCGTTTGCACGTGCGGATGACCGTTGTAACCGGTCTCACCCCAGCCGTGGTCATCCGCCATCAAAAGAATGACATTCGGCCGATCCATCGCGGAAGCCGCCGCCGCCGTGGTCGCCGCCATGAGAGCAAGAACGAGTGGGCACATGGAGAAAGTTTTAACCCTCAAAGGGCGGAGTGGTGGCGGAGTTCTTGCCTGTGAGGCCGCTCGAGAATCCACCACCGTAGTCCCGGGGAGGCCAAACTAGGAAGCATGCTGTAGGAGTGGCATTCATTGAATTTTTTCAACGCTGCGAAAGCGATCAAGTTGCGGGTTCCGGGCAACCTGTGGATTCAGCGCCGATCTTTGTGACGAAAAACGTAACCTCCACTTGCTCCGGCTGCGCGGATATTCCCGCCAAAAATCAGCACGTTTGCGCCGTGCAGCAACTCGGCACTGGGCAACTGAGCTTGCTCTTTCACCCCCGCATGGCCAGTGGGGGAGCAATGCCCGTTCTCTCCACACGCTCACGCGTGCGGCTACATTTCCGATGCGCGCTGTAGCCAAAATCGTAAGATTTTGGACGGGAGAACGCCCCCAATCCTCCACGCACTCACGCGTGCGGCTACATTTCCGATGCCGTCTGTAGCCGAAATCGTAAGATTTTGGACGGGAAGACGCGCGTTGTTTTTCTATCTATCCGCCACGGTGGCCAGAGCTTTCCCGGCGGCCTCGCATTTTGCCATGGAGAAGACATCGCGGACGGCCTCCAGATAGGCCATGCCATGGACGGTGTCCGGCTCGAGGTAGCTGCCCTCGGTCCATTCGTTCCAGCAGTTGATGTTGAGGATGCGGTGCGGGGCGGGTTCGCGGAGGAGTCGTTGCCTGGTCAGCTCGAGTGCGCGGCGGAAACGGTCGGGCGTGTTGCCGGAAATCGTGTTGGTGAACGGATACCCGAAGTCGCCGAATTCGTCATCCTGATGTGCACGGGGACTGGAATCCCATCCCATCGTGACATTCGGATAATAAGGCGGGCGGAATTGCTCTTTCGCGGCATCCCAGTGGCGGAAATATCCATCGCGTGCCTGGTTGTAGTCGGTCTGCAACTCGGGCAGATCGACGTGGTGAAACCAGACGTAGGATGTTACCGAGTCAAAGCCCAGCTCATCAATCAATTGAGGCACATTGTCGATGACCAACTCGCCCGGCAGCACGGGCTTGCCCCAGACCACGGCATTGAGGTGCAGATCAGGAAACCCGGCGCGTCGTGTTTTTTCGCGGAACGTGTCGAGCGCCATGCGCGTCTGTGTCGTGGAGGGAAACCCCGCCAGCAACTGCGACAAATCATAGAAGGAAAAATACGGACACCCGCCGACCAGCCAGTAGGACGGATGGGAAAAGTAGCGTTCGATGACGAGGTCACAGACGCGTTCAAATGTCGCCGGCATAACCGCACCGGGAAAAAGCAAACTGGAGGTGTTGTCACGACGGCAGGGGTGAATATCAACCCAGTCGTGGTTGGCCCACATCAGGCCGAAACGCAGACGGTCGTTATTATCCGCCACCATGAAACCGTCCTCCAGCGCTCGCTCAAGAAAGGGGCCGTCGTTGTAGTGATACCAATCGAAGATGAAGGCATCGATCCCGTGGTCGGCGGCCGCGTTGATCTTGCGGGCCATGACTCCCGGATCGGATTCGTCTTCGTAACCCCAGAGGGGAACTTTGGGTTGTTCGTGCCCGGGAAAGCGGGGACGCGCCGCCCTGACCAGTTCCCATTCGGTCCACCCCCGCCCCTTTACCGCGTCATTTCGGGGGTCTCCCGGATGGTAATTCCCGAAGTAATAGCACGCAACCGTGATTCCGTTTTCCGAGGAATCGAAACGGACCTTTGCGGGATGACTGGACAAAGAAAGCACACTTCTATTCTAAAAAACCGGGAGAAAATTTCCGGGAGATTCCTGCCAATTTTCAGCACGATTGTGCCGATTTTGATCCTCTTGGCAGGATTGTATGGGCAATTCGCCTGAAAGAGGCCATGTACCCAACGCCCTGGCCTCCAGTCTCTGTGGGAGCAGGCCCAGGGCCGCCGCGACCAAATTCATTGCTCCAATATTGATCAATCTGCTCAACTGTGACAGAAGTCGATGTGCAGGACTCTCCGGGCTGCAAGGTGGGGCCGTCACCGCCACCGCCACCACTACCGCCACCACCAAAACCAGGGATACCCATAAATACAGGAACGCCGGTGGAGGGCTCCCCAGCCCAAGCACCAGGATCATTGGCACCGGGAGGGGCACCCGAGGGAGAAGAAATCGTATTAACCACAGGGACAGTGACAATAACAGTCTCGCCATCAACACAAGTTTCAAATGTCCGCGTGGTGGTAATGATGATAACCCCTCCCCCATCACCAGGTGCAAACCCATCACAGTTGGGGGCACTCAAGCCTGGGCCATCATAAGGAATCATGGCCGGATCACCAGCACAAGGGGGGCAGGGCTCAGACCCAGAGCTGCTGCCAGAGCTGCTGCCAGAGCTGCTACCTCCCTCACAAAGATACTCGTTAACATACCAACACTCATATGCAGCGTTCTGAAAGGGCCCAGTGGTGGAAACCAACTCACAACCACCTTCGCCAGGGGCCGACCCAGGCCCTGCTCCGGCGCCACCAAAAACATTCACATCGGCCAACCAAATACAATCGGGAATGAAGGATCCACTACCCGAGCCGCTACCAGACCCCGATCCACTGCCAGAGCCCGAACCACTTCCTGACCCCGAGCCGCTGCCGGAACCCGAACCGCTACCAGACCCCGAACCACTGCCAGACCCCGAACCACTACCGGACCCAGAACCACTCCCTGACCCAGAACCGGAGGCGGGAACAGGCGTCGGCCGCCCAAAGACAGGCACATCCCGATACGCCGAGGGCTCAAGCCTCTCGTAGTAGACCAGCCCCGCAGTGCCCAAATCATTGAACCCATTGGCCCCCAAAGGCTCCACCGGCGGCTCCTTGGACACCACCCCATTGGCCGGACTGGACACGGTCCGGGTCAAATCGGTGACATTCTCATACTGCACCCCCCACGGGGACTCGGGCAGCTTCCCACCGGGCAAAAACCGATAAAGCTGGGTCTCCGAGGAAATAGCCACCCCGGGATTCTCACGGGAAAAGGCCGCCTTGGCCGCCTCGATCATCCGCAAATTCTCGGTCTCGGTCGCCGCAAAGGCCCGCACACGCGCCTTCATCACCTGCGGAATGGCAAACG
>CAZGNH010000099.1:0-2250 GCA_964527025.1 uncultured Chthoniobacterales bacterium
AACAAGCATGGCCGCCAGGGCCCCCGGAAGAATGCGGAAATGAGACATAAGGTGAGAAATTTCACCGCCGTCCCCCGCTCCGGCAAGCAATATCCGGGCTCCGTCAGTGGTGGTAACCGGTCCCCTCCTCCGCGGTCCGCGGCACGGCCACCGGATGAGAAGCAAAATAGTCGATGGCCCGCCGGAAATCCTCGAGCAGGGCCGAGACCAAGTCGCGGGTCACCCCGTTGCGGACCAAGATGCGCTGGACGACCAAATCCTCGCGGTCCGGAGGCATGCTGTAAGCTGGCACCTGCCAGCCGCGCACCCGCAGGCGGTCGGCCAGATCATACAGCCCGAACGGCACCTTGGCACCCTCCCGCAACTTCCAACTGACGCACGGGATGCCGCGGTCCGGGTCGCCGCCGTAGAGGATTTCGAACGGCCCGAGTTTGGGCAGTTCCGCGGCGAAGAACTGCGCGGTGTCATAGCACGCCCGGTGGATCTTCCGGTAACCCTCCCGGCCGAGGCGCAGGAAGTTGTAATACTGCGCGATGATTTGTCCGCCCGGACGCGAAAAGTTCAGCGCGAAGGTCGGCATGTTGCCGCCGAGGTAGTTGACGTTGAAAATGAGATCCTCCGGCAGATCCGTCTTCTCCCGCCACACGACCCAGCCCGCGCCGAGCGGCGCGAGGCCGAACTTGTGGCCGGACGCGTTGATCGATTTGACCCTCGGCAGACGGAAGTCCCATGCGAGGTCGGGAGCGCAGAACGGGGCGAGAAAGCCGCCGCTCGCCGCGTCCACGTGGATTGGAATGTCGAGGCCGCGGCGCGCCTGCAACTCGTCGAGCGCCGCACTGACCGCTTCCACTGGCTCGTAGTCCCCGGTGAAGGTCACCCCCAAGGTCGGCACCACCCCGATGGTGTTTTCGTCGCAGCGCTGGAGCGCTTCCTCCGGCGACATGATGAGGCGGTCTTGGTTCATCGGAATCTGACGCAACTCGACATCCCAATAGCGGGCGAATTTTTCCCAGCAGATCTGCACCGGGCCACAGACCAAGTTCGGCCGGTCCGCCGGCTTTCCCTCGGCACGACGCCGGTCCCGCCAGCGCCATTTCATGGCCATCCCCCCGAGCATGGCCGCCTCGCTCGACCCCGTGGTCGAGCACCCGATGGTGTCCGCCGCGGCCGGCGAATTCCACAAATCGGCCAGCATGTGCACACACCGCTCCTCGATGGCCGCGGTCTGCGGATACTCGTCCTTGTCGACCATGTTCTTGTCGAGGCACTCGTCCATCAGCTTGTGCACCTCGGGCTCCTCCCAAGTCTGACAGAACGTGGCCAGGTTCTGCCGCGCGTTGCCGTCGAGCATCAGCTCGTCGTGGACCATTTGGTAAATCTCCGCGGCCGCCTGCTCCCCCGCGGGAAACTTATACTTCGGCAGGACCGTCGCCGCACCCGGTGCGGCGAAGATTTCGTCATTCAGGTCGCCGATCCGGGAGCTTTTTGCATGCAAAGACATGACGCGAATGCTGGGGAACATTCGATCGCGAGGCAACCCCTTACGCCGTGTCTTTCCCGCACCCGTATCCATGCAGAAGAGTTTAACTACGGATCACACCGATGGCACCGATCGCAGAGGATTTTCAAACAAAGCGATTGGTGAACGCCCTGCAGGCGAGCCATCGATCGTCGTTGCTCTGGAACCTTTTGCCTCCCGACCAATACCAACGTCCCCAAGCTTTAAGACTTCTCGCGTGAGAGCCTCTGTGGTCTCGGGGAGCACGCGCGCCCTCGCGCGTTGGTTCAAGCAGATTCCTCGGCGGGGCGCCGATGAACACGGCCGAGGCGGCCGTGCTCCCCGGGACCGGCAGAACGGCCGGAAATTCCTTGCCCAACAACAGACCGGAAGTCCAAGAGCTTAGGGACGTTGGTATAATCCCCTCGCGAACCACCCCCAGCCGGACCGCCCTAACGTCCCGTGCCGGTCAGGTAGGCGTAGGGCGGACGGAACAGCACCCGCCGAGGGACCACTTCACCCCCGCGCCACTCTTTGGTTTCCACCGCGCGGTTGTTCGGGGTGGACACCGTGATGCGGTGCCGGGTGGAAGGCGACCCGCGCCAGCGTCCGTCCGGGGTCGAAGGGATATCGATCTTCACCGGCGTGCCCCCGAGGTATTCGCCGTTCATTTCCACCACGCAGCGCGGCGGAATGCTCACCACCTCGAGCACGGTGGTGGTCTCGGGATAAGCCATCTGCCCGCCCCCGCA
>CAZGNH010000100.1:0-10754 GCA_964527025.1 uncultured Chthoniobacterales bacterium
CCCTGCTCCGCTCTCGATGGCGGTGACCGCCGCGGCCCCCGCAGCCGCACATGCCAGCGCAAAACCTCCGCTGCTTGAGAAGCAATCCAAGACACGCGCGCCACGCGCATAGCCGGCGACAAGACGGTAGTTTTCCGCCTGGTCGAGATACAGGCCCGTCTTGTGCCCCGAGCGGAAATCGACCTCGAAGCGCGCGCCGGCCAGTTCGACAATGCGCGTGCCGGGAGCGTCTCCGACGAGCACTTCGCAGGAAGGGGCGAGCCCCTCGGCGGCCCGGGCGGGGGTGTCGTTGCGTTCGATCACATGGGCCACCCCCGGCAACCGCGCCAGTTCCGCGGCAAGGAGCTCCTTGGCGCGGTCCATCGCAAGAGTCAGGGTCTGCAAAACAACCATATCCCCGTAACGGTCCGCAACAACCCCGGGCAACCCGTCCGCCTCGCTCCAAATCAAACGACACAAATGCGGATCACACCCCGAGCGCTCCCTCCACGCAACCGCCCGCTCCACGCGCCGGGCAAAAAACCCGGCATCCAAATCCTGACGCCTCCTGCTGATCCTTCGTGCGACAATCTGCGAGGATGGATTGTAAATGGCGGACCCGAGGAGGCGGTCCCGCCCGTCCTTGAGGGAAACAACCGCGCCCGGCTCCGGATTCCCGAAGGTCTTGAGAACCTCGGAGGCATAGACCCAATCGTGGCCGTGCAGCATCCCGGCCCCCGGCCTGACCACTATGCCGGCCATCGCGCCTCCGTCACCGGTTGGCCCGCCGGTTCACGGCTCCCGTCCCGTCCCGGCCCGGAGTCCCTACTTCTGGTTCTCTTCGATGTATTTGATGACGTCGCCGACATTGAGCAGCTTCTCGGCGTCTTCATCGGGCACTTCGACGTCAAATTCCTCCTCGAAGGCCATGACGAGTTCGACGGTGTCGAGCGAGTCGGCTCCGAGGTCTTCGATGAAGGATGCCGTCGGGGTGACCTGTTCGGCGGTGACGCCGAGTTGTTCGACGATGATGTTTTTGACTTTTTCTTCGATGGATGGTGAGGACATAGGTTTTTGGTTGTTGGTTGTCGAAGCTCTAGGTCGAGCCGGTTCCCCGCGCAATCATTAAATGCACGCGGGGCGAGGTGCGAAATTTGCCGATTGGCGGCTGCGGTCAAGCGCAAATTTGCGGGGCGGGAAATTTTCTTTGGTTTGAGGATTCCCCGGAGGCGGACCTCCGGGGGTTACGGGTAGGGGGTGACCCGTTTTCCCGCGGTGAATTCCGGATAGCCGACGATTTCGGCGGAGATCGTGTGGATTTCGCGCGGCTTCATGTCGCGGGTGGGGACGGGCTGGTTGTAGGAGATGCGCTCCCCGGGGTTGATGAAGACGATTCCCTCGTCGTCTTCGAAGGTGCGGTCGTCGGACCAGCGGTCGATCACTTCGAGGTCCTCGTTCTTGGTGAGGATTTCGATGCGCTGGGTGGTGGGAAAATCCAACCGCATAATTTTGCGAGTTTCGTTGCGGACCGAGTAGGTGGCATCGATCTCGCGGCGGTCGGAGAGGGAGAATTCTGCCGGGTCGAGTTTGAGTTGGCGGAGGGTTTCCGGGCGTTTCCGGAACGGGTTGAAGCGCACGGAGGCGAACATGTTGGTGAAGAAGCTGGTGAAGGTTTGCGAGGCGCTTTGGGTCTCCTCCCCGACCCGCGGATAAATGGCGGTTTGGTTGGGGCCCGTGGCGGCCGTAAGCTCCTCGCCGGCCGCGACCCGCCGCTCGCGCCGGGCAAGCTCGCGGTCGGCGAAAAACGGGCTCGATTCGTCGGGGGGTTTGACCGCGAACGCGGTGACGGCCTCCTCGAAGGTGGGCGGAGGCGTTTCGGAAGGGGTCTGGGCGCCTGCCGGTGCGGCGAGCAGGCCCAGGACTGCGAACAGGCGGAAAGGACGCATCATGGGGGACTGCATACCGCACGGTGGCGCGGGATGCAATCTCTTCCTGCGGGTCCGGGACTTGGCAAAGCCGCAGGGGGTGCTAGGTTGACACTCATGCGGGCAATGATTTTTTTCGCGGCTTTTGCCGTCTGCGCAACGGCCCATGCGGGGCAAAGCAAACCCCCGGCGGTTTCCTTCCGGCTCCACGCCGAGGGCGCCGAGCGCGAGGGGCCCTCGTTCGTCGCGCCCATTGACCTCGCCCAGCCCCAAAAACGCATCTTCATCAAAAAGGTGCCCGTGGTGACCGAGCGCGACATTGCGGCCATCTTCCCGTTCCGCTCGCCGGATGGATCGCTGGGGTGTACGTTCCGGCTTGATGCCAGCGGGCAGCAGCGCGTCGAGGAGCACACCACCAATGCGCGCGACACCATCGTCGTCGCCCTCATCAACGGCCGGGTCGGTGCCGCCATGCGTGTCGACCGCCGCATCACCGACGGCATCGTCAGCATCCCCGCCGGGTTTCTTCCCGAAGAAATTCTCGCCCTTCAGGCCGCACATCCCACCCTCGGCGAGGAGAAACAATTCGAGAGCCAGAAGCGCAAGGCACTTGCCTCGCTCAAAAAAGCCGCCTCCGCCCGCCGGAGTGCGGAGCGCGAGGCCGTGGACGCCAAATCCCAAAACCCGTGATGCCGGGCGGTTGGCGGGGAGCGGCGGATGTTCCGGCGCATGGCGCGTTGACTTTTCGGGTTTGGCCACCTGTAATCCGTCCTTCCGCGTGACCCAAAACGAAGATTACATCGTCGAGCTTTTGCAGGATGTGGGGCTGTTGACCAAGACCCAGGTCAAGGAGGCCCGGACGAAGGCGGGCGGGGCGGGGATTATCGAGACGCTGGTGCGCGAGGGGGCTGTCACGCAGGAGGACATCGCGCGGACGCTGGCGGCGCAGAACGGCATGGAGTTTGTCGATCTGACGACGGTTGTTCCGCCGCCGGACGTGATCGAGGCGATGGATGTCGAGCAGGCCCGGCGCTACAGAGCCGTCCCCATCCAGATCCGCGACGGCACCCTCGTCGTCGCAATCAGCGACCCCATGGACATGGAGGCCGCCGATTCACTCTCCTTCATCCTCAACCGCGACACCGAATTCGTCTGCGCCACCCCCGACTCCATCTCAAAGGCCATCGCCGAATTTTACGGAACCGGCGATGCGGGCGGCGACGCCCTCGACCAAACCCTCATGAGCACCGAGGGGCTGGCCGAAGGCGAAGCCACCGAGGGCGACGCCCCCATCATCAAAATGGTCTCGATGCTCCTGCTCGAAGCCTACAACAACCGCGCCAGCGACATCCACCTGGAACCCCTCGAAAAAAAATTCCGCGTCCGCTTCCGCATCGACGGCGTCCTCCAGGAAATGCCATCCCCGCCGCGCAAACTCCACTCGGCCATCATCAGCCGCCTGAAAATCATGTCCGGCTCGATGAGCATTGCCGAAAAGCGCCTCCCGCAGGACGGGCGCATCCAGGTCCGCCTCGGCCAGAAGTCCCTCGATCTCCGCGTCTCGAGCATCCCGACGGTTCACGGAGAAAGCATCGTCATGCGGATCCTGGACAAAACCGCCCTGCTCCTCGGCCTGCCCGACCTCGGGTTCCTCAGCGACGACCAGCTCAAATTCGAAAAACTCATCGGGCTGCCCGACGGCATCATCCTCGTCACGGGCCCGACCGGTTCGGGAAAAACCACCACCCTTTACGCGTGCCTGCACTACATGAACAAGCCGGACCGCAAAATCATCACCGTCGAGGAGCCGGTCGAATACCAGCTCAGCGGCATCAACCAGGTGCCGGTCCGCTCCGAGATCGGCATGACCTTTCCGGCAGCTCTGCGCTCGATCCTGCGCCAGGCCCCGAACATCATCATGATCGGGGAGATCCGGGACATGGAGACGGCGAGCATTGCCATCAACGCCTCGCTCACCGGCCACCTGGTGCTCTCGACCCTCCACACAAACGACGCCCCGAGCGCGGTCGCCCGGCTCGTGGATATCGGGATCAAGCCGTTCCTTGTGTCGAGTTCGGTGCGGGCCGTGATGGCCCAGCGGCTTGTGCGCAAGCTGTGCCTCAAGTGCCGCGTGCCGGCCGAGCTTTCCGAATACGAGGCGAAGACCCTCCACATCGACGCGAACCAGATCTCCGAGGCCTCGATCATGGCCCCGCGCGGGTGCGAGGCCTGCCGCGGCAAGGGATTCAAGGGCCGCATGGGCATCTTCGAGCTCTTCATCGTCGACGACGAGGTCCGCCACATGGTCAACAACAACGCAACCACCATCCAACTGCGTGCCCGCGCCCGCGAACTCGGCATGCGCACCCTGCGCGAGGACGGCGTCCGCAAGGTGCTTGCGGGACTGACCACCGCCGAGGAAGTGATCACCACCACCATGACCGATGCCGACTGACCTTTCCAGGGGCGCTGTGCGCCAAAACATGCGATAATCCGCTGTCATGGACGCCAAGCAAGTAACCGATCTTTTTGTCGATCTCGGGTGGCTGACCCGGGAGGGGGCGCACATCTGCCTGCAGGAGTGTATCGACACCGAGAAGCCCATTGAAAAGGTGCTTGTGGACAACGGGCTGCTGACCATCGAGCAGTTCAACCAGGGGATTGCCGAGTCGCTGGGAACCGACGCCGCCGATTTGAACGCCTTCAGCGCCTCGCCCGATGTGCTGCACCTGATTCCCGCGGGTCTTGCCCGCCTGCATGCGGCACTGCCGGTCGGCGCCTCGGGAAACACGATCTACGTCTGCTTCGCCGACCCGTTCGACACGCAGGCGGCCGAAGATCTGCGCTTTGCCCTGAACCGGGAAATCCAGCCGATGGTCGGGTGGCCGGAGACGGTGCGCAACCTGATCCGCGAGCATTACGGGTCGGAGGTGACGAGCCTCGACGAGGTGCTTGCGCAGCTTTCCGAGGGCACGCAGGTGACCCTCGACGAAGCGGGCGAAGAGGAATTCAATGCACAGGCCGCCGCCCAGGAAGCCAACCGGGCGCCGGTCATCCGTTTTGTCGACCTCATCCTCGACAAGGCCATCGCCGCACGCGCCAGCGACATCCACTTCGAGCCCTTCGAAACCGAGTTCAAGATCCGCTACCGTGTGGATGGCGCCCTTTACGAGATGGATCCTCCCCCCCGGCACCTGGCCCTTGCGGTCATTTCGCGCGTGAAGGTGATGGCGAACCTGAACATTGCGGAGCGCCGCCTGCCGCAGGACGGGCGCATCCAGCGCAACGTCCAGGGCAAACAGATCGACCTGCGTGTATCGACCCTGCCGACATCATTCGGGGAGAGCGTCGTGCTGCGCGTCCTCGACCGGTCCAGCGTCAACCTCGAGCTCGAAGGGCTCGGAATGCCCGAGTTTATCTACACCTACATCCTCGAGCTCCTCCAGAAACCCAACGGGATTTTCATCGTCACAGGCCCCACCGGCTCGGGGAAAACCACGACCCTCTACTCGTGCCTGCGCAAAATCAACACGATCGACGCGAAACTCCTCACAGCCGAAGATCCCGTCGAATACGAAATCGACGGCATCATCCAGGTGCCGATCAACGAGGCCATCGGCATGACCTTCGCGCGCATCCTGCGCGCCTTTCTGCGCCAGGATCCCGACCGGATCCTCGTCGGGGAAACACGCGACACCGAAACCGCCCAGATCGCCATCCAGGCCTCGCTCACCGGCCACCTCGTCTTCACCACCCTCCACACCAACGACTCAACCGGCGCCGTCACCCGACTCGTCGACATGGGGGTCGAACCCTTCCTGCTCTCCGCCTCGCTGGAATGCGTCCTCGCCCAGCGCCTGATCCGCAAAATTTGCACGGCCTGCCGCGCGCCCTACGAACCCACCGAACAGATGCTCCTCTCCCTTGGCCTGACCCCCCACGACATCGGCGACAAAAATTTCTATTACGGCAAGGGGTGTGAAGTCTGCAACCAAACCGGCTACAAGGGGCGCAAGGGCATCTACGAACTGCTCAAAATCACCGACCCCATCCGCGAAATGATCAACGAACGCAAGCCGGGCGTCGTCATGCGCCAGAAAGCCATCGAGCTGGGGATGACGACCCTGCGCCAGGACGGGCTTTCCTCGATTTACGACGGGCTCACCACGATCGAGGAAGTGGTCAAGTACACCTGAGCGGCGTCAGGCGAGGCGCCTTGCGGCGTTTTGGGCTTTGAGGCAGAGCTCGGCGGCTTTGAACGCGTGGGCCTGGGTCATGGCGTGTTCGGTTCGGTTGAGGCAGTCGAGGATGAGGGCACCGAAGAACGGGAAACCGACGGTTCCCTTGCAGGGGATGCGGTGCTCGCCCTTGTCGTCGACGAGCAGGAGCTGGTCTCCGCCGTTGGTCGTGGTGATATCGGTGTATTTGCGCATTTCGATGAACCCTTTGGTGCCGAGGACGAAGGTTCTGCCGTCGCCCCATGTGCCGAGGCCGTCGGGGGTGAACCAATCCACGCGGAAATAACCCGAGGCGCCGTTGTCGGCGGCGAGGTTGCATTCGCCGAAGTCTTCGAGTTCGGGGTATTGCGGGTTGGCGAAATTGCCGACGGCGCTCGCGGTGACCTCCGCGTCGGAGGCACCGGTGTAATACAGGAATTGCTCGCAGTTGTGGCTGCCGATGTCGCAGAGGATGCCGCCGTATTTTTCGCGTTCGAAGAACCATGCGGGACGTGTCGGGGCCGAGAGCCGGTGAGGGCCGGTGCCGAGGGTTTGGACGACGCGCCCGATGGCGCCGCCCTTGATGAGCGTGCCGGCATGGACGGCGCATTCGACGTGAAGGCGCTCGCTGTAATAGACCATGAATTTGCGCCCGGTTGCGGCCGCGGTCGCACGGGCTTCCGCAAGCTGGTCGAGCGTGGTGAAAGGTGTTTTGTCGGTGAAGTAGTCCTTGCCGCTGCGCATGACCCGGCACCCGAGGGGGCCGCGCAGGTTCGGGACGGCGGCGGCGGCGACCATGCGGATGTCCGGGTCGTCGAGGATTTCATCGAGCGAGCGGGCGGCCGATGCGCCGGGGTATTTTTCGAGGAAGGCGGCGACTTTTGCGGGATCCGGGTCGAAGACCCGCTTGATTTGGCCGCCGGCTTCGAGGAGCCCGTTGCACTGGCCGTAGATGTGGCCGTGATCGAGGCTGCAGGCGGCGAAGACGAAGTCGCCCGGCTTGCACACGGGGGCGGCCTTGCCCTCGGGGGCGTAATGCATTCCGTCGGAGGTATTCAAGGTGCTTGGTTCAGGAGCAGAAGTTTTCGGCGAGGTGGCGGAAGGAGACGGCCAGCGACTCGACGGGATCTCCGGGGCAGACGTCCTGCTCGACGACATACCATTGGCAGCCGGCACGCTCCGCCGCCGCCAGAATGTTTCCAAAATGCAGGTTGCCCAGCCCGACCTCGCAGTAGGCCGGATTGTTTTCGGAATCGATTGTGTAGTCCTTGAGGTGGATGACGGGCAGGCGCCCCGCGAGCCGTTCGCACCACGCGACATTGTCCCCGCCGCCATGCTGGATCCAATACGTGTCGGGCTCCCCCTGCAGGTGCGCGGGATCGGTCTCCTCGTAAATGCGTTCGAGGATGATCCGCCCGCCCAGTTTGCGGAACTCGAGGCTGTGGTTGTGGTAGCAGAGGGTGATGCCCGCCGCGGCAAGGGCGGCCCCCGCCGCGTCAAGGCGCCGGATCAGGGTCGAGACCGCCTGTTCATCACCAAGGTCGGTGCCGGCGGGATACGGATAGGCCGTGAGATTGCAGCGCAGCTTCTGCAGGCGCCCGATGACCGCCTGCGGGTCGTCGAGGATTTCCTGGGAGGGCTCGTGCGTGGCGCAGCAGACAAGGCCCTCGCCGTCGAGGATTGCGTTGAGTTCGTCTTCGGGGATCGGGCCGAGGCCGCTGAGCTGGACCGCGCGGTAGCCAACTTCACGAACGCGACGCAGGGTTGCCGCGATGTCTTTGGGTGTCTTCAGGAGGTCGCGGCAGGTGTAAAGCTGGGCGCCGATTTGATCGATTTTCATAGTGGTGGGTGCTTCAGAACGACTTGGAGAAATCCTTGGTGATGGCGCGGCGGGGGGCCTTTTTGCGGCGCGGTTTCGACGAGGCGATGAGCCCGCGGAGTTGTTGTTCGTAGGCGCGCGAGGAGAGGGGCATTTCGACCGTGCGCCCGAGCAGGGACGAGTAAATGATCGCGTTGGCAAGCTCGACCGAATGGATCCCCTCCGGAGCGGGCGCGATGAGGGGAGTCCCTCCGCGGATCGCGTCGACAAAATTTTTCAGGATGCCCGCATGCTGTTCGCCGTGATGGCCGGAGGTCGGGATGGTGGCCTTCCAGAAATCGGGACGCCCGAACATGTGCGATGTCGAGCGGCTGTAGCGGGTGGTGGGGATTTCATTGCGCAGGTAAGACAGCGTTTCGTCCTCGTAAACCAGACGCCCCTGCTCGCCCGTGATCTCGAGACGGTTCGTGCCGGGACTCTCCCCCGTCGACGTGATGAACACACCCGTCATCCCGTCCGGATATTCAAAATACGCGGTCACATCGTCCTCGACCTCGATCGCGTGATACTTGCCGAATTGACAGAACCCGCGCACTTTCGAGGGCATCCCGAAAAGCCATTGGTAGAGGTCCAGATTGTGGGGACACTGGTTGAGAAGCACCCCCCCGCCCTCTCCGGCCCACGTCGCCCTCCAGCCGCCCGAACCATAATACGCCTCCGGACGAAACCAGTTTGTGATGATCCAGTTCACCCGCCGGATCTGCCCCATCTCCCCCCCCCGCACCAGCTCGCGCACTTTGATGTAATAGGGATCCGTCCGCTGGTTGAACATCGCCGCAAAGACAACCCGCTTGTCCCTGTGCGCCGCAATCAACCGCTCGCAATCCGCCTTGTGCACCGACAGGGGCTTTTCGACCAGCAGGTGAATTCCCGCCCCGAGAACCTCGATGCCCACGGTCGTGTGCGCATAATGCGGTGTGGCCAACACGACCGCGTCCACTCCCCCGGCCGCAAGCATCTCCCCGCACGACTGGTAAAACGGCACCCCGGAATACCGCGATGCCATGGACGCGTCCACATCGCACACCGCCGCCAGCTCCGCCCCCGGAATTTCTCCGGTCAAAAACATTTTTGCATGCACACCGCCCATCGTCCCAAGCCCCACCACGCCCACCCGCACGGATCCGGTTCGTTTCACGGAAGACTTGCTGGCTGCTTTTTTTTTCATAGACCGGGCTTCGGAAGACCGGACGTTAAGGCAGCCTGCGGGATGGTGACAATCCCCAATCTCCGACGCAAAAGCCCGGCAAGCTCCCCGGCATGGAAACCGTCAAAATCTGCTGATCCTTCACGTCGGTCGGGCAGGCTGTCGGTTGGGTTGTCTTGCCGGAAGGGGTGTTGCAGGTTAGGTTTTGCGTCCACGCGATGAGAGAATCCACGAGGCAAAGCGGGATGGTGGGCCGGGGGTATGCGGTTGCGCGCATCCTGACCGGTTGCGGGGAGGGGGCCCTGGCGGTGGTGGCTGCGGCGGTGCCGGAGGTCGGGAAGCATCCGGCGGCTTCGGATGCGGGGCGGATTGCCCGTCTGTTTTATGCGGCGGTGCGGCGCCGGAGTTTGCGTTTTCCGGCGCGGTGCGAGTTTGGAGGGGCATTGGCGGGGCTTCACGCGATGCGGGAGCCTGCGCGGAGCGCGCTGGCATTGAGGTTGGTGGGGGGGCTGGACGACGCGGAGATTGCCGGGGTGCTCGGGGTGGTGCCGGGGGCACTGCCTCCGGAGCCGGAGAACTGGGCGCTGCTGCAGGAGGAGACCGGGGCGCTGCGTCCTCCGGAATCCGCCGTCGGCGCCCTCGGAGATCTCGAACAATCGTTGCTTGAAGAGGACGTGGGAGGGGGGCGGTCCTGTGTCCGCAATCCGGCCACGATCGCCGTTGCGCTCGGGTTTCTGTTGATGGTGGGGCTGTTGGTGTGGCAGATGACCGGCCAGGCGGGGGTGTTTCCCGAGGAGGCGCTCAAGGTTGCCTCGGTTGCGCGCCGTGCGGATTTCGACCAATTTGCCCCGGTCGAGGTGAAGGCGTCGCGGGTTGGCGATTGGTTTATCATGCAGGGTTTCGACGGCTTTGCCGTTCCGGCCGAGTTCGGCGATTACGATGCGGTGGGGGTTCGCACCTTCAAGATTGACGGAAACCCGGTGGCGCAGGTTGCGGCCATTGACGGCGACCGGCGGGTCTTTTTCCTGTCCTTCGAGGCTGTGCCATTCCGGATTCCCACCGGCGGCGGGTGGCGGGTGGCCACATCCGGGCGGCATGTGGTTGCGATGCGGCGGGATGGGGCGATGTGCTTTTTGGTGTCCTTTGAGGGAACGCTCGCGGAAATGCGCGAGGCGCTGGCGGGCGGCGGGCCGGGAGCATGAAGGCTCCGCGCAAACGGTGAAGCGGCCCGCGACATTGCTGGCTTTGTTGGCAGCTCTCGCAGGGCTCACCGCCGCCGCATGGTGGACGGCCGGCTGGATGACAAAGGCGCCCCTGCCCCCTTCGGGCGGTCTGTTTTTCCCGGCACGGGTCGTTGTCACCGCCCCGCACTTTGCGCAGGCCGACGCCCGCTGGGGCGACCACCCGCTGGGGCCGACGCCCTCGACACTGCGTGCCGAAGGGTGCGCCGTGGCCAGCGCCGCCATGGCCCTCGCGGCACGCGGCGTGGATGTGGACCCCGGCAGACTCAACGCCTTTCTGACCTCCACCCCCGGCGGCTACACGCCGCGCGGGTGGATTTACTGGGAAAAAGCCGCCGAATTCGACCCCGCCACCACCCCGGACCT